>NZ_QAIU01000325.1:0-1931 GCF_003061205.1 Pseudomonas sp. HMWF006 | reverse complement strand
GTCCTGCACCGGGAAGAAGCCTTTCGGCACAACCATATAGAGGAATACGGTCAACCCCAGCGTAGCGATGGCCACCAGCAAGGTCAGAGGCTGGTGCTTGAGCACCCAGCGCAGCATCCGACCGTACTCGGCAATCATCCAGTCAATCACCGCACCACTGGCCCGATAGAAACGGCCCTGCTCGTGTTCTTCCGGTTCACGCTTGAGCAGACGCGCGCACATCATCGGCGTCAGGGTCAGCGAGACCACCAGCGAAATCAGGATCGCCACGGCCAGGGTGATGGCGAATTCGCGGAACAACCGCCCGACCACATCGGCCATGAACAGCAGCGGGATCAACACCGCAATCAGCGACAGCGTCAGGGAAATCAGGGTGAAACCGATCTGCTTCGCCCCTTTGAGCGCAGCCTGCATCGGGCTGTCGCCCTCCTCGATGAAACGCGCAATGTTTTCCAGCATCACGATCGCATCGTCGACCACAAAACCGGTGGCGATGGTCAGTGCCATCAGCGTCAGGTTGTTGACCGAAAATCCGGCGAGGTACATCACGCCGAAGGTGCCGATCAGCGACAGCGGCACCGCCACGGAGGGAATGATGGTCGCACTGGCACGGCGCAGAAACAGGAACGTCACCATCACCACCAGCGCGATGGCAATCAGCAATTCGTGTTGCACGTCAGTGACCGAGGCACGGATGGTCTGGGTGCGGTCGGTGAGCACCGTCACGTCAAGGCCGGCCGGCAGATTGTCGGTGATGCTCGGCAGCAGGGCCTTGATGCGGTCGACCACTTCAATGACGTTGGCCCCTGGCTGACGCTGGATGTTCAGCAACACGGCCTGATTCTGGTTGGCCCACGCGGCGAGACGCTCGTTTTCGGCGCCATCGACGATTTCCGCCACATCCTTGAGCCGTAACGGCGCACCGTTCTTGTACGCCAGGATCAGGTTGGCGTAGTCCTTGGGCGAGGTCAGTTGGTCGTTGGCATCGAGCATCGACACTCGGGTCGGACCGTCAAAGTTACCTTTCGGCTGGTTGACGTTGGACGCGCCGATCAGGGTGCGCACGTCGGACAGGTTCAGGCTGTTGGCTGCCAGCGCTTCCGGGTTGACCTTGATCCGCACCGCCTGGCGCTGGCCGCCGGCAATGCTGACCATACCGACGCCGCTGATCTGGGCGATCTTCTGCGCCATGCGCGTATCGACCAGGTCATTGAGCTTGGGCAGGAGCATGGTTTTCGAGGTGATCGCGAGGGTCAGCACCGGGGTGTCCGCCGGATTGACCTTGTTGTACACCGGCGGTGCCGGCAAGTCGGTCGGCAACAGGTTGGTCGCGGCGTTGATCGCGGCCTGCACCTGTTGTTCGGCGACGTCCATGTTGATGTCGAGGCTGAAGCGCAGGGTCAGTACCGACGCACCGCCGGAACTGGTCGAGGCCATTTGCGTGAGGCCAGGCATCTGCCCGAACTGGCGCTCGAGCGGCGCGGTCACGGCGCTGGTCATTACGTCCGGGCTGGCGCCGGGATACAGGGTCATGACGCGGATGGTCGGGTAATCGACCTGCGGCAATGCCGATACCGGCAACAGGCGATAAGCAATCAGGCCGGCCAGGATAATCGCCAGCATGCTGAGGGTGGTGGCTACCGGACGGAGGATGAACAGCCGCGAAATGTTCATGCGCCCTTCTTGGCCTTGTCAGCGACGGCAGCGTCCGGCGCCGTGGCGGCGGCCTTGCCTTGCAGGTGTTCGGTTGGCGTGGTCGGCACCTGATTGCTGTCGTTGACTACTTCCACTTCGCTGCCTTCCTTGAGGCGGTCGGTGCCTTCGAGTACCACCCGGTCGCCGGCCGCTAGACCTTCGGTGACCACTGTGTTTTCGCCGTCGCTGGCGCCGATTTTCAATTGGCGGATGGTGACTTTCTTGTCGCCGTCCAG
>NZ_QAIU01000324.1:0-3856 GCF_003061205.1 Pseudomonas sp. HMWF006 | reverse complement strand
GGGCTCAAGACCGGGCACTTTCGTGAAGTGCTCGGCTCACTACCGGACCTCGGCTTCTTCGAAGTCCACGCCGAAAACTACATGGTGGACGGCGGTCCGTTTCATCATTTTCTCGGTTTGATCCGCGAACAGTATCCGCTGTCGCTGCACGGCGTCGGCCTGTCCATCGGTGCCGAAGGGCCACTGGACACAGAGCACCTCAAGCGTCTGGCCGGGCTGATCGAGCGTTATCAACCCCAATCCTTTTCCGAACACCTGGCCTGGTCGAGCCACGGCCCGGTGTTCCTCAATGACCTGCTGCCACTGGCCTACGACACGCCGACGCTGAACCGCGTCTGCGCGCATATCGACCAGGTGCAGAACACCCTCAAACGCCCGATACTGCTGGAAAATCCGGCGACCTATCTGGCCTTCCAACACTCGACCCTCGACGAAGCCGACTTCATCAGTGAAGTCATCCGTCGCAGCGGCTGTGGCTTGCTGCTCGACGTCAACAACGTCTACGTCTCTTGCATCAACCATCAACGCGATCCGCAGGCGTACCTCAACGCGCTGCCGCTGCACGCCGTCGGTGAGATTCATCTGGCCGGGTTTGCCGAAGATTGCGACAGCCTCGGTGACCGCTTGCTGATCGACGATCACGGAGCGCCGGTTGATCAAGCCGTTTGGGCCTTGTACCGACAAGCGCTGGAGCGTATCGGCCCGGTAGCGACGCTGATCGAACGTGACAATCAGGTCCCGGCCTTCAATGTGCTGCTGGCCGAGGCACGGCAGGCCGACGAAATACTGCTCGGTGCGGGAGTCCGGTCATGAGTCATCAAGCGGCTTTTGCTGCCGCGCTACTCGACCCGCAATTGCCCTGCCCCGATGGGCTGTGCAGTGCCAACGGGGCCGATCCGGCCAGTCGGTTTTCGGTGTATCGCAACAATGTGCAGAGTTCGCTGATCAACGCGTTGGCGGACAGCTATCCGGTGGTGCAGCAATTGGTCGGCGAGGATTTTTTCCGCGCCATGGCCGCTGTTTTCGTACAACAACACCCGCCAGAAACCCCGTTGATGAGTCGCTACGGCGAAGCGCTGCCAGCCTTCCTCGACGCATTCGAGCCGGCAGCGAGCGTGCCGTATCTGGCCGACGTCGCACGGCTCGAACGCCTGCGCACCCGCGCCTACCACGCCGGCGATGCACTGCCGGTGCGCCCGGAGCAGATCACCGCGGCACTCGCCGATCCGACTGCGCTGAGCGACCTGCGCTTCAAGCTTCATCCGTCGCTGCACTTGCTGGACTCGCACTACGCCGTGGTTGCGATCTGGGCTGCGCATCAGGGTGATGCGACGCTGACCGGTATCGACACCCGGCACGGGCAGCACGCCTTGGTGCTGCGCAACGGCCTCGACGTCGAGGTGTTTGCCGTCGAACCCGGCGCCAGTGTGTTTCTGCGTCACCTGCTCAATGACCAACCGCTGTTGCTGTCCGCGCAAAACAGCCCGCCGTTCGACCTCAGCCACACCCTCGCGCTGTTGATTGCCAGCAACGGCATCGTCCACCTGAAAAACAAGGAATCGCCATGAACAACCTCATCACCCGCGCCATCGCCCTGCTGGAGAAAATCCCCCACAGCCTGATCGCCTTCATTGCGCGTTTCTCGATTGCGGCGGTGTTCTGGAAGTCCGGGCAGACCAAGGTCGAAGGGTTGGCCATTGACCTGATCGACGGCACGTTTCAATTCGGCTGGCCACGCCTGGCTGACTCGACCATTGCGCTGTTCAAAAGTGAATATCACGTACCGTTACTGTCGCCGGATGTCGCCGCGCACCTGGCCGCGTTTGCCGAACACTTCTTCCCGGTGCTGATCCTGGTCGGCTTCGCTACGCGGTTTTCGGCGCTGGCGCTGTTGGGCATGACCCTGACCATTCAACTGTTCGTGTATCCAGATGCCTATCCGACCCACGGCACCTGGGCGGCCGTGTTGCTGTACCTGATGACGACCGGGCCGGGCAAGCTGTCGATTGACCATCTGATCGCCCGCCACTTTTCGCGCTGAGCAGAATCCCACTGGAAATGAATTGCAGAGCTATTTCGGTAGGCGATCCAGCGCCTCGCCACTGCGCTTGAACCAGCCCATCAGATAGTCCGCCAGCACTTGCGTGCGTTTCGGCAGACCGCCCTGATAAGGGTGCACCAGGTACATCGGCATGCGTCGAGTCTGAAAATCGCGCAGGAGCCAGCGCAATCGCCCGTCAGCCAATTCCGCCTGCAACAGGTACGAAGGTAACCGGGCGATGCCCGCCCCGCTGAGTGCGGCCTTCTTGAGCAGGTTGTAATGGTTGCTGGCGAACGGTCCCGACACCCGCACCCGCTGCAATTCGTGTTGCTGGTGATACAACCATTCTTCGCGACCGCTGTAATGGCTATTGAGCAGGCAACGATGATCGGCCAGCGCCTGGGGCGTCAGCGGTTCGCCGAACCGCTCGAGATAGGCGGGGCTCGCGCAGGTCATCTCCTGCCAGGCCAACAAGGGTTTCGCCACCAGTCGCTCGTCGTTGGCCACTTCACTGCGGATCGCCAGATCAAAGCCGTCGCGCGACAAGTCACGGTAGCTGTTGTTCAGCTCCAACTCGATCTGCACCTCGGGGTACTGCTGGGAAAACTCCAGCAGCAAGCCATCGAAGAAGGTTTCCCCCAGCGACACCGGCACTGTCATCCGCACCGGACCCGCCATGTCGTCCTTCAGCCGCGCCAGGGCCTGACGCGCTCGTTCGACCTGAACCACAAGCGCCTGGGCCTGCGGCAATAACGCTGCGCCCGCGGCAGTCAGGCTCAGGCGGCGCGTGGTGCGCTGCAGCAGCACCACGGAAAATCGCGCTTCCAGCTGACTGATGCGTTTGGACAACTGTCCCTTGCTGCAACCCAATTGCTGCGCCGCCAAGGTAAAACTGCCGGCCTCGATCAACACCGCGAACGCCGCCAGATCATCCATTTCACTCATGGATTGTTTCCATTTGAAAACCAAAGGTTGCCCATTAGCGCGCTTATCCGTAGAAAAAACCACTCTAGACTGAAACCTCGTTCAATCACTTGAGGCACAGCACAATGAAAATCCTGTTAATCGGCGCCAGCGGCACCATCGGTTCAGCCGTGGACAAAGAACTGTCGCAACGCCACGAAGTCATTCGCATCGGTCGCACCAGCGCTGATCTGCAAGTCGATATCAGTGACAGTGCGTCGATCCGCCAGCTGTTCGAAAAAACCGGCAAATTCGACGCCCTGGTCTGCGCCGCCGGCAACGTAACGTTCGCCCCGCTGGGAGAGATGAACGAAGACAGTTTTGCCCTCGGCCTCAAGGACAAACTGATGGGCCAGGTCAACCTGCTGCTGATCGGCCGAGAGTTCGCCAATGACGGTGCGTCGTTCACCTTCACCACCGGCGTACTCAGCCATGATCCGATTCGCAGCGGTGCGTCAGCGGCGCTGGTCAACGGTGCACTGGACAGTTTTGTGAAAGCGGCCGCCATCGAACTGCCTCGCGGTCTGCGGGTGAACTCGGTCAGCCCGACCGTATTGCTGGAGGCGATGGGCAGCTACGCCCCGTACTTCCGCGGCTACAAGCCGGTTCCCGCGGCGGACGTGGCGTTGGCCTACGCAAAAAGTGTCGAAGGCCTCCAGACCGGACAGACCTTTCACGTGGGTTGATTTTCACTTCTCGATCAAAGTCGGCAGCAGTTTTTTGGCCACAGGGCGCGACATCACGATCATCAGTTGCGCCCCCAGCTCCGAATGCACCGTCGCCGTTGAAATGTGCTGGCCGTTGATAGACAGGTTCAATGGCTGGCCCAGCGCCTCTCGACTGATCCTTCGA
>NZ_QAIU01000323.1:186-1765 GCF_003061205.1 Pseudomonas sp. HMWF006 | reverse complement strand
CAAAGGAGTGACAACATGAAAGACGCCATTCGCTTGGGCGACTCCACCACTCACGGTGGCAAGGTCCTCGAAGCGTTCTCCCGGACCGACCTCAACGGTAAGCCGATTGCCGGGGTTGGTCACAAGGTCAGTTGCCCCCTGTGCAAGGGGCAGCGGTCTGGAGTATCAGATCAACGAAGGTTCGGTAACCCTTGCGCCTGCCGCGACTTCCGCCGCCAGCAATGGCCCGCTGGAGCTCGGCGTGACCGACATCAAAGTGGTCGGCGACTGGCTCGGTGACGCCGACGCCGCTGTGGTGCAGAACCACCCCGGGGCGCGCACGGTGATCCGCCGCGAAGCGATGGTCGAGCAGGGCGCGAACGTCGACAACAAAATCGACGTCGGCAACTGGACCGTCACCCCAGGCATTCGCTTCGAACACATCAGCACCGACTGGCATGACCGCGCCGTGCTCGATACCGCCGGCAAACCGGTACAGGCGAAAAACCGCAGCATCGAAAGCAATGAACCGTTGCCGGCGCTGAGCGTGATGTATCACCTGTCGGATGCGTGGAAGCTGTTCGCCAACTACGAAACCTCGTTCGGCAGCCTGCAGTATTTTCAGTTGGGGCAGGGCGGCTCGGGTGATCAGACTGCCAATGGCCTGGAACCGGAAAAAGCCAAGACCTACGAGATTGGCACGCGCTACAACGATGATGTGTGGGGCGGTGAGGTGACGCTGTTCTACATCGACTTCGACGACGAACTGCAATACATCAGCAACGACGTGGGCTGGACCAACCTCGGCGCGACCAAGCACCAGGGCATCGAAGCCTCGATGCACTACGACATGGCGGCGCTGGATCCGCGTCTTGACGGCCTGACCGCCAACGCCGGTTTCACTTACACCCGTGCGACCTACGAAGGCGAAATTCCGGGCTTCAAAGGCCGTGATCTGCCGTTCTATTCGCGTCAGGTGGCGACCGTCGGTTTGCGTTACGACATCAACCGCTGGACCTACAACATTGACGGTTTTGCCCAGTCCAAACAGCGTTCGCCGGGCACCGGGGTCAACGCAGATGGCAGCTTCAACGGCAACTACATCACCGAAGGCACGGCCGACGGGCAGTACGGCGACATCCCGGGTTACGTGACCTGGAACGTGCGCGGGGGTTACGACTTCGGGCCGCAGGTGTCGAACCTGAAGTTGGGTGCCGGGGTGAAGAACGTCTTCGACAAGCAGTACTTCACCCGTTCGAGTGATAACAACTCGGGGATGTATGTGGGGGCGCCGAGGACGTTTTTTGTGCAGGCCAGTGTGGGGTTTTGATTGATTGGCTGATTGGGTGAATATCCGTTGCTGCGGGTGTTGCTGCTGGCGGTTCCGCCCTTACGGCGGGTCACTTTTTCCAGACGCCGGAATGCCGGCCCAGCGAAAAAATAACCAAAAAGGCTTTACCCTGACGTTCGGCCCTCGCCGTGGCTCGGGTCCCTTCGCTCCGGGATTGATCCGGGGGCATCGCCTCCGGTTTGCTGCGCTGCACCTCCTCTCGATGTGTTTGGCTGCGCCAAACGGTCGCTACGCTCCCACCCCCGGATC
>NZ_QAIU01000323.1:0-176 GCF_003061205.1 Pseudomonas sp. HMWF006 | reverse complement strand
TGCTGCCTTTGCTTTTCTGTGGGAGCTGGCTTGCCAGCGATGGCGGCCTGACAGCCGACCAAGTTCTGGCGGGGGTACTCAACCTTACTGTGGGAGCGAGCTTGCTCGCGAAGGCGGCCTGACAGCCGACCAATCTTTGACCGATGTACTCAACCTCCCTGTAGGCGCTGCCGAAG
>NZ_QAIU01000322.1:6851-10447 GCF_003061205.1 Pseudomonas sp. HMWF006 | reverse complement strand
TACTCGCACTGCGCCCCGGCGCAAACCCCGGAAAGAACACCAACCCCTGTGCCTCAAACCGATACGCCAACGCCAATCGCGCTGCATCCGCCACGTCCTGCTGCGCTTCAAACCGCTGGATGTCGTCCGCCGCGACCTCCGCCTCGCGCGACAGCTGTTCCACGCTCCAGCCCAGCATCGCTCGGGCCTGGACGCAGTGCGTCGGGGTGAACTGGAAAAGGGCAATGCGTTCGAGGATGTGGTTCATCGCAAGAGAGGCCATGGTGTGCTCCGGGCTCAAGAGTGCTGATTGAAAATGTACTGTGTTTTTGTACAGTTGTTTTCGGCCGGGATCAAACGCATTTTTTGATTTGCCCTAGTTCGCCGCCTCCAACCAGACGGACGGTGCCTGACCGAGCATGCGCCGGAACATCGTCGAGAACGCCGCCGGGCTCTCATAACCGAAGTCCAGGGCGATCCGCGTTACCGCTTCACCGGCTGCCAGCCGTGCCAGTGCCAGCACCACGCAAGCCTGTTGCCGCCATTGGCTGAAGCTCAACCCGGTCTGCTGCCGAAACAATCTGTTGAAGGTACGCAAGCTTATGTGCAACTGCTCGGCCCAGTGTTGCGGCGACTGATGCGCGTTCGGCTGACGCAGAAAGTTCTGACACAACGCCAGGAGTTTTCCGTCAGACGGCAGCGGAATGTGCAGGGGCAGGGGCGCGCTGCGCGCCAGTTCATGCAGCAACAGCTCGATCAGCACGCCATCGCGACCCTCGAGCTCATAGGCCAGCGACACCTCCACCGCTTCCATCAACAGGTGCCGCATCAACGGCGAAACACTGATCACCTGGCAACGCGCTCCCAAGTCCACCGTCCCCGGCTCGATGTACACGCTGCGCGTGCTCACCCCCAGCATCAACACCTCATGCGCCACCCCCGGCGGAACCCACACCGCCCGCTGTGGCGGCACCACCCAGTTGCCGTCATGGGTGCGGACCTGCATCACTCCGGTAGCGCCATACAACAATTGCGCCCGCCGATGCGTATGAAATGGCAACAGCTGGCCGTGGGAATAATCCGTACCAATCGCCACCACCGGGCGCGGCGTGTGATCCAGCAGATTGATCGAAACATTGCGCATCAAGCGTTTTCCGGTAGTTGGCGTAAACGCAAACATTATTGGCTGAGTTGCTGAAGCAGGCCAGGCCGCGTGGCTCTATCGTCGGCCGCTCGCCCTCATCGGATAACGCGCCATGTTCTACATTCTGCTGACCCTGTTCGGCTGCCTGACCGGCATCACCGCCGTCCTGTTCGGCTTCGGCGGCGGCTTCGTCGTCGTGCCGCTGCTGTATCGCCTGCTCAGCGCCAGCCACGGCGCCGACGACCCCATCGGCCAGTCGGCGATGCACATCGCCGTCGCCACCTCGACCTGCGTGATGATCGTCAACGCCCTGATCGCCACCGACAAACACCGCCGCGCCGGCAACCTGATCCGCCATTATTTGTGGCCGCTCGGCAGCTTCATCGCCCTCGGTGCGATCCTCGGCGCGATCGCGGCGGTATGGGTCAGCGGCGAGGTCATTCGCTATGCCTTCATCGCCTACCTCGGCGTGACCATTATCGACTGCCTGCTCAGGCGCGGCTTTCTCACCCGCAACGAAGGCGTCATCCCACGCCGACTCAGCAGGACAGAAACGTCCGGCGGCGGTGTAGGCATCGGCGCCATCGCCACGTTCCTCGGCGTAGGAGGAAGCGTCATGACCGTACCGCTTTTGCGTCGCTGCGGGCTGAGCATGTCGCAAGCCACGTCCATGGCTAACCCGTTGAGCGTGCCGGTGGCAGTGGCCGGGACGCTGACGTACATGGCGCTGGCCAGGTTCAGTCAGGCAGAGCTGGGGGTGTGGTTTGTCGGGTATGTGGATTTGCTGGCGTTTGCGGTGCTGACGCTGGGATCGTTGGTCGGGATTCGGTTAGCCACGCCGTGGATCGGGCGGATAGCGGATCGGGTGCATGCGTGGGTTTATATTGGATTGCTGATTATCGTGTTGCTGTTTATCTCGCTTAAATGAACCATTGCCAAGCTGCAGCGTTAGAAACCAAAATCGATAACTGAGCGCCGTGCTCCAGCAATGACCAGAGAACCAGGATGTTGATCTTCAATTGCACCGAAGCAGCCAGCAAGTTTTTCAGCCGTGTTCACAAGGGCAAAAAGATCACGCCGTTGGATGCTAATCCACCGTCCTCAATCATTGAAGATGATGAGTTGAGCGGCGCTGACGAGCAGTGGCTGGTGCACGCGATAACGGTACAACGCAAACATGTGCTGCTGGTCATTCACATCAAAACCCGTTATTGCGTGATTTTGGCTGACGTCAAGAAGGCTGATACTGAGGGCGTCATTGCGCGATTTATTGATCGCTGGGTCAAGGGGTTGGTGATCAACGCACATCATCATGACCTCGGGCAGTGGCTAAACCCTGAATTGATGTTGGCGCGGGTGCAGCAGACTTGTGAGCATCATCGCTTTTATCGACGTAGCCATCGTAGCGCGCAAAAACACATTGATGAGATTGCATGGATCTTCCAGGACAAGGTCGCTCATACGGGCTCTTTGCCACCGGATGAAATCATAGCGATGGTATTTGACGAGCAAATGAATGACACGCCCAGAAGCAGTAAGGGCGCCAAGTCTTACTACTTTCCGAATGAGGAAATGGCGCTTCACTGGCTGCGTCATTACTGCTTTCTTGATGACGTCCAGCTTCATGCTGCCAAGGAGCGTCGCCATCAAAAGGTTCAGGAAATTGCGGCCCTGGAGCGCGAAGCCTGGCTTAAAAATTACGAGCGAGAAAACTCGAATCGTTAAGCTACCCACGTCATAATCCGCAGCGTATTTTTCAGCGCCGGCGCCTATGCGCCGACGCGACCTCCGATTCCTTCAAGGATTGATCCATGCTCAAGGGACTGCTGCGCCTGGCGCCATACGCTGCGGCGCTGTTCACACTCATCTCCACTGCCCATGCCGAAGATGGCCGCCGCGTGTTCACCGGCACGCTGGGCAAGATGCCGATTGTGCTGGAGCTCAACACCACGCAGCAGGATGAAGTCACCGGCCGCTACTTCTATGAGAAGTATCACCGCGACCTGGAACTCAGCGGTTCGCTGCAAGACAGCACGTTGAATCTCGTTGAGGGCAACAACCGCTATGGCGACGATAAACCGCTGCCGACTCTGAAGCTGGAAGAGACTGCCAATGGCTGGCAGGGTGAATGGCAAAGTCCGCAGGGAAAGAAGCTGCCGGTTAAACTCGCCGCGGCCAAACTTACCGCGCCAACGTCAGCAACTTTGCCGTTCGTTGCCGCGCTGCCAAACGACGAGCCTTACGAGTATCTGCGCCTGCAGGGACTCAAACTGAAACCGGCGAAGAAAGAAAACTTCATGGGCTACGACCTGCAATGGTGGACGGAGCCTGAGACAAAGATCTCGCTGTTCAGCGTGGAGTCCGGACTGTCGAAAGATGATCAGCAGCGGGTAAACCAGCAGTTGCTCGGGCGACTCTGGAATGAAGTCATCAGTTACCACAGCTGCCAGCTGCGGGGCGGAGAAAACGTCGA
>NZ_QAIU01000322.1:0-6824 GCF_003061205.1 Pseudomonas sp. HMWF006 | reverse complement strand
ACCACTGCTACATGCCGAGCGCGACAGCCTGGGCGACAAACCGCTGAGCGAGGCCGAAAGTGACGCGCGTTATCGGTATGTCAGCAAAGAGCTGGTGCCTTGGGTCATCCAGCAATTCACCGCCCTGTACCCCACGGAAATGAAGAAACCGGCGCAAGATGACGACTGTGATTTCACAGATGAAAGCATCTGGGGAACTACGCCGTGGTACTTCACTGATAAGGGCCTGTACCTGGGCGCCTACTTCGCTCGCGTACAACGCTCTTGCGACAGGCCAGACTGGTCGATCCTGCCGTACTCCGTCGTCAAACAACACCCGGGCGCGGTCGAACTGCAACTGCCCAAAGACTAACCGTCACGCCAACCCCGGCGCTTCCCGCACAATGAAGTGATCCAGGTTCTCGATGTTGGCACTGAACACCCCGAACGTCTGTTCGGGGTTCTTCTTGCTCGGCACCTGCTTCAACTCCGGCGTCACGCCATAGAAGAAACAGAACAACTCCTTGTCGCTGTCGATCGCGTGCTTGATCTCTTCCAGAAACGCCTTGCGCTTGCGGTAGTTGTCGATCAGCTTCTTGCTCAAGTACACGTTCACCGAATACGGCTTCTTCTTCGCCTCATCTGCCTGCTTGAACCAGACCTTCTGCTCGAAGTCGATGCGAAAACTCTGGGTGTAATCCTTGATCTCCTTGATCTTGCCCCAGTAAATCAGCCCCTTGTTGTCCGTCAGATACTCAATCTTTTTGAAGAACGAGCCATAAGGCGCCGTGTGCTCACCGATCTTCAACGGCATGCGCTTGAGCAACTCCTTGTCGGCGAAGTTAGACACAAAACACTCCACCGGATGCGCAAACACACTGGTTTTGTCCGGCGCCGTCTCACGCCCCGGCGACTCTTTAGAGTTCACCTGCGCCACCCGCACCGGATCATCCCGCAACACATCCGCCGCCCCCGCGGGCGCAGCAGGCTTGCGCACATACTCACGGCGCGTCAGCAACAACTCTGATGGGAAATGTTCCTCACGCCCGTCATCCGTTTCGCCATCCGCCGTCTCAACGCCAGATGCCGACGCCTTCAAACTCACATACGGACAACCCGCTACATGCTGTGTAGTGGGCAAGTTCTTGAAGTGCGGCGTGCGCACGTAATTCACGTTCTTGGCGTTGAACGTGCCCAACTCGTTAGATGCATCGAACGCCGAGCGACAGGCATCGTTGGGGCACTGGAAATGCTCCTTGGCCGAGTCGAACGCCACCGTCTCATCAAAATTGAGATCGCGAACGTCATAGATCGACAACTTGTCGTCGAGGCTGAGGCAGTAGGCGAGATCGAATTTCATGGCAGGGCTCGGATCCTTGAGTGGGGGAGGGGTATTAATAGCGGGAGGTGGCGCGGCTTGCACTGATTGTTTTCAGGATGATGCTGGATTTGTGGGAGCCAGCCTGCTGGCGATTGGTGGCATCAACTCAATTTAGAATCCAGACACCCACCCAGCAGCAACACATTGAATTGTGGTGAGGGGATTTATCCCCGATGGGCAGCGAAGCTGCCCCAAACCCGGCAAACGCGAATTTTTAGCGCTGTAGGTTACTTGTTTGGCGACTGCATTTACCGGCGTCAGAACCATCGGTTACACATTGCAGCTGAGCTGAAATTTATAAGCAGGGTTATAAATTTCCTTCCCCAATAGCCTTTCCAAGGCTCCAAGCTGTCCGTGCGAGAGATCGTATCCCTCCCATCCTTCCTGCTCCTCCGTCCAACCCATGATGGTTTTTATCGTCTGGTCTGATCCACTTGGGAGTTCTATTTCAAATGCCAGGAAACCGCTTCCTCTATCAAATGCCTCGATTAGATAGATCATAGATCTACTGTTCTCGTGCCTTCGCTGAGCGGCCCTGAACTTTTAATTTCCATAGCTGGCGAGTTGGTAATCGTATTGAGGATCGTAGAAAGATTTTCCGGTTAACGTTTCCAATTGTGCTAGCTGCTGAAAATCAAGATCGTAACCGTAGAGTTCGTCTTCTGCGTCATTCCATTTCATGATGACTCGCAGCTGCTCGATATTCTCTGCCGAGATAGGCACTTCGAAAATCAGAGCTTCGGTGGAACGATCAAACGCATAAATTACGTGAGTCATGGTTCTATCCTTCTTTTTGGATCGGCCGGTTTGTTCTGCTCACCAGTGTCAGCATCGAATTCGCCCAGATGCCGACCGCGTTTGTCGTACATCTCTACAGCTCCATGTTGATAATCCCATTCCAGAATCAGCCCATCCTTGGTTTTCCAACGCATACGAGTACCTCGTCCTTTGACCCTGGTCTTCTGTTTTGCTGGTGTTGCGTCGGGAAACGCACTTAATCCTTTGGGTACCGGATGATATTTGTGATCAGAAAGACTCACCACAATATAAACCGGCCTTACCCCCGAACTCTCCGGAAACACCAGGATGAAATCCTTGTACTCCGGTGGGTAAACCGGATTAATAAGGATGTCGTTCGCCGCTTTCGTTGGCGGGTAAACCCAGATATGCGGTGCCTGCGGGGCGGCTTCCAGAGCAGGAATGCCAAGGATGTCGGAGCCGTCTGCGGCGGGTGTCCAGATCAGCTCGACGCCGTCACCCAGATTGGCGACGTACTGGCTGTCGCGAGTTTCCAGCTTCACGACATCGACCATTTCCCATTCGCGATTCTT
This sequence comes from Pseudomonas sp. HMWF006, assembly GCF_003061205.1. Taxonomy (NCBI): domain Bacteria; kingdom Pseudomonadati; phylum Pseudomonadota; class Gammaproteobacteria; order Pseudomonadales; family Pseudomonadaceae; genus Pseudomonas; species Pseudomonas sp. HMWF006. The sequence goes on along the minus strand of NZ_QAIU01000322.1, from coordinate 4,133 downwards.
GCCGGTGTAGAAGGCATAACCTTTGAGCGCGCCGTTGGTTTGTTGCTCGATGCGCAGGCGAACACGGGTGCGGGCCTGTTTGAGGACGCGCAATTGTTCTTCGGTGTAGAGAGCGCTGTCACCCAGGCTGGGCGTCCAGAGCAAAGCGACCATGCCGGTCATGAGTGCGGCACCGGTAGCGCCGATGGCTGCTCCGAGACCTACCGTTGGCGTGGCGAGTGTCGGGCTGCGAAGAGCAAGGCGCCCAAGGCCGAGTGAAACGGTATTGCCGCTGATGGTTTGCAGATTTTGCAGCCCGGCATCATCGGCCCCACGGGTACCGAGCAAGGCGAATTCGCCGTAATCCCTCAGGCTGTCGGTCGGCACCATCCCGGAGGGATTAGAGTAATCAATGATCGCGTCCGGCAGCTTGCAAGACTTCGCGAAAACGCATCCGGCCCGGACCGCCTCGTCTTTTTTGACAGCGGCCTGCCGACTGCGCTCAAACGCATCCTGCCGGGCCAGCATGGCCTCATAAGCGTTCTGCCTGGCTTCGCGCTCTGCCAGTTCGGTCGCGTTCATGAACCGGTAGGTGACGTGATGCCCGTCGCCTGAAGGTGGGTTCCTGACCCGGGGAATATCCTTTTTGCCAGCCACTGATCATCCTTTCGTTCATTTTTCGGTCCGCCGGAAAGAAGCCGGGCGACGTTAACGAAGGTGATGAATTGAGGCTGTAGGACGGGTCTTGGATGAGGTTGGGAGTTTTCGCTGTTTGATTTGGGTGTCAGTGCAGAGCCTTTAGGATGCTGGGATTCCTCGGCACAAGTTTGATCCTCTATTCAGGCCTCAACCGCTCGACTTTCTTATAAAACTCAGCGGTGAACTCTTTTTTATCGCTGGAATGGTGGCAACGACGATGGCAGTTCGGGCACAGCGCGACCGTGTTGCATATGCGGTCGGTTCCGCCATCAATAAGGTGCTTAACATGATGGACTTCAAGAAAGGGGCGGCCGTTTGCGCTAACGAATGGTGCGGTTTGCCCGCAACCTTCACAAATGCCTCGGGAGTGCTGGAGTACCCATTTTTTTACGCTCTGGGCGCGGGCAAGTCTCACGACAGTGGAGGTCGTCTCTTTAGGGTTTAGAACACCCACTGGCACTTCATTTTTTTGAGGCGCATTGACCTCGACCAACTGAAGAGGAGTAAACGTAATGGTCCGCTGTTCGCCTTTTCGTAATGCGTGGATGCCCTTCTTCGCGAGGAATTCCTTGATCCGTTTACTAACGCCAGAACCAAGGTTCTTTGCCGAAACGTAGCCAGTAATTCGCTGCTGCCCCAATTGCTCCATCACCGCAGAGATGTTCTGCATGCGGTACTCGACAGAGGAGGCACTGCGTTTGTTTAGCGGGCCTTCACGCAATAGACGGTTTTCGTCTGCCTTTTTGAATGGTTGGTTTTGCTGCTCAAGAGTCAACATCTTCAGATAAGCGTCTACCGAAGCCTCTAGCTCCTCATCGCTCCAGCCAGTCTTTTCTTTCGAGGTATCCATACAGTCGCCGAGGGTTGAAAACCCTCGGACGATACTGAGTGGCCATCACTGCTGTCTACGAAAATTCCTACAAAAAACAGCGACAGATCTCGCGAGATCCTACAACCACATCGTTAACCCATCGAATGCTTCGAAGACTGAAACGCCTGCGCAACCCTCCGCCACCAAGGTTTTGCAAACTTAGTCCGTCGTTGTCTCTGATCATTTAACAGGTAAGGCATGTCCCGCAGCCTAATCCACCCCTCATCCTGCCAATGCAGCAGACTCAACGACATCTCTGGCCAATCCAACAAACTCAACATTGGCCGATTTGAATCTCCCGAATCTGCAGCGTCACGCAAGGTCGGCACTACCTCGTTGGTCAACCACTCACGTAACAACCGGTTACCCGGAACGTAGTGATACACCAATAGCGCATACACCCCAGATTCACTGAGCATCAACTGCTGTTCTGGTTCTCGAAAGTACTCAATCCACAAGACGCGACGTTGATCGCTATCTAGCTTGTTGACCACCCGCTCATTCAGATGGAAACCCATCAAACGGCCGACATCGCGGGCGGAGAACCATGGCTGGTTTTCGAGTAGAAGGGCATGTAGAGAAAGATTGTGGCGAGAGAAGACTATTACCGGGAGCGGATCAGACATATCTATGACCTCTACGTTTTAGATTTTGGGAGGCCTGACCCCAACGTAGAGTGGACTTAAGAAATCCCAACGAGCAGAGCAGTTGCCACCGACGAATTACACGTCTGTGTCACTGACCAAGCTTTCTACGTTGGGCGTTTCTTAGGCACCTGTGATGGAGCTTAGTAGTGCTCGTAGCAGGCTTCAATGGGAAGCGACTGTAAGTGCTGTAGGAGATTGAACGCTGTGACGTAGGCGTAAGAAGGATTACCGATCGCCCATAAAAAAAGCCCCGATCAGATAGGGGCTTTTTGCTTTCTCGATTCACCGACTCAGGCAGCAATCGTCAAATCATGCCAAGCGAGACCATTAGTCCCAGCTCAACGCACCACCAGTTTGATATTCGATCACACGAGTCTCAAAGAAATTCTTCTCTTTCTTCAAGTCCATAATCTCGCTCATCCATGGGAACGGGTTAGTCGTCCCTGGATACTCTTCTTTCAAACCAATCTGGCTCAAACGACGGTTAGCGATGAACTTCAGGTAGTCCTCCATCATCGCTGCGTTCATGCCCAGTACGCCGCGAGGCATGGTGTCACGGGCGTATTCGATTTCCAGCTGCGTGCCCTGCAGGATCATTTGGGTCGCTTCTTCCTTCATTTCGGCATCCCACAGGTGTGGGTTTTCGATTTTGATCTGGTTGATCACGTCGATGCCGAAGTTCAGGTGCATGGATTCGTCGCGCAGGATGTATTGGAACTGCTCGGCGACGCCGGTCATTTTGTTGCGGCGGCCCATGGAGAGGATCTGGGTGAAGCCGCAGTAGAAGAAGATGCCTTCCAGAACGCAGTAGTAGGCGATCAGGTTGCGCAGCAACTCTTTGTCGGTGTCCGGGGTGCCGGTTTCGAACTTCGGATCGGAGATCGAACGGGTGTATTTCAGGCCCCAGGCTGCCTTTTTGGCGACCGATGGGATCTCGTGGTACATGTTGAAGATTTCGCCTTCATCCATGGCCAGCGATTCGATGCAGTACTGGTAAGCGTGGGTGTGGATCGCCTCTTCGAAGGCCTGGCGCAGGATGTACTGGCGGCATTCCGGGTTGGTGATCAGGCGGTACACGGCCAGTACCAGGTTGTTGGCAACCAGGGAGTCGGCGGTGGAGAAGAAGCCGAGGTTGCGCATCACGATGCGGCGCTCGTCGTCGGTCAGGCCTTCCGGGTTTTTCCAGAGGGCGATGTCGGCGGTCATGTTGACTTCTTGCGGCATCCAGTGGTTTGCGCAGCCGTCCAGGTATTTCTGCCAGGCCCAGTCGTACTTGAATGGCACGAGTTGGTTGAGGTCGGCGCGGCAGTTGATCATGCGCTTTTCGTCAACGGCGACACGGGCGGAGGCGCCTTCGAGTTCGGCGAGGCCTTCGGCGACGTCGAGGGAGTTCAGTGCAGCCTTGGCACGAGCCACGGCGGCCGAGTCGTCGGCGGTCACGGCGCGGGCTTCGAGCGCGGCGGCGCCGCCGGCGTTGTCGAGGCGGTCCATGTTGGCTTCAGAAGCGTGGCCGGCGTTGGCGCCTTTCACTGCTGCTACTTCACTGTCTTCTTTGTCGAATTCGTCCCAGCTCAGCATGACGTGTCGTCTCCTGCGTGAGGGCCTGTCGCCCCGTGTGAAACCTGATGGTTGGTTGTTCACACGGTCGTACAGACCGCGTTGGATCTTAAGGAATCGTTTTTTGCAGCAGCTAAGGCAGGCAATAAAACAGAATTTTGTTCGGGGTTCCGAGAGCCTCTGACGGGCGCAGATCAGCGTTGACGCTGCTGCGGGGCTTCAGAATGGCTTTGATCCCTGTAAGGGAATATTGCTGACCCGATTAGGGCGGCATTATAGGGAAAAAAACACGGGCGTGGGGGAGGGCGAAACACCGCAGGGCGTTCGATCGGCCGGGTGATTTCGATCGGAGCGAGGGTTTACAGGGCTTTCGCTGGGAT
>NZ_QAIU01000321.1:1491-8751 GCF_003061205.1 Pseudomonas sp. HMWF006 | reverse complement strand
ACCCGGGTATCGTTGGCGATGGCCAGGATATCCAGGGTCTGTACGCTGCCTGCGTTGATCAGGGTGCGATTGACCGTGGAGCGCGTGACGGTCTGCTGACTGGCGTTGAGCACGGTGTCATTGGCAATGCCGCTGGTGCCGACCAATTGCGTGCCGCCGTTGTTGACCACCGTGCCATGGCTGATGCCACTGGCCACGTTCTGCATCGCGCCGTCTACCACCGTGTCGTAGGTCACGCCATTACTGAACACGCTTTGCGAACCACTGCCACTGACAGTGGTGCGATGCGCCGTGCCTTGGGTGCCAATCGACTGCACGCCACTGGTCACGCTCTCGTCATAGACCACCGCACCGCTGTCGACCGAAGCGGTATAGGCGTTGGCGTACATCGGCAGCAGCAATGCAACGGCGATGGCAACGGGCGTGCGCTGGAACAAAGGGAAACGGTTTTTCATCAACTGATCCTCACGTGCACCCCTTCGGGCGACGGCGTAAATCGGGTTGAGTTCGAACCTTTGATGGAGCCGGCTCGCACTCGGGAAGCCGGTAATTTAGAGAAGCAGCGGGATTTTCTGAGTAGGACTTTTCTTTTAGCGTGTAGGAAATTTCCTAAGCACACCCACCGGTCTCGTCCGGGTCCTTGACGAAAAAAGCGAGCCCGTTGCAGGCTCGCTTCGTCGATCGTCAGTTTCGAGCGCCGAACATGGTCGATCCGTAGGAGATGATCACCTCCACCCGGCGATTGAGCTGACGGGAGCGCGCATCAGCGTTACCGGCCACCGGAAATTGCTTGCCGTAGCCCTTGGTGATCAGACGATCAGCGCTGATGCCCATTTGCTGGAGGGCGAAGGCCACCGCATCCGCACGACGCTCGGACAGACGCTGGTTGAAATCCTCGCTACCCACATCGTCGGTAAAACCCTCGATGCGCACTTTGCGTTCCGGATTGGCTGTCAGGTACTGCGCCAGTTGTTCGAAGTTGCGCTGGCTGCCGTGCTTGAGATCGGCCTTGCCGGTGTCGAACAGCACGTCACCGAAGGTGACGACTTCCCCGCGCTGGGTTTTCTGCGCCTTCATCGCTTGCAGCGCCTTGAGCTGCTGGGTGCGCACGTCTAGCTGCACCTGAGTACGCTCGGCATCGATTTTCTTCAGCCCGGCTTCGGCCTGACGCCCGACGATGGTCTGCTCGGCAAGTGCGATTTTCTGCCTGGCAAGGTACGCCAACTGATCGACGTCCGCCGCCTGGCGATCCTTGATCGAAGCCTGATCAGCCTTGTACAGCGCACTGAACGCATCCTTGGTTTCGATCGCCGCCAGGGTGTTGGACTCGGGCTTTTGCTGCAACGCGGCAAACTGTGCGCGAGCCTGTAGCAATTGCGGGTTTTCCGGTGGTGTGGCGCAACCGGCGAGTATCAAAGCAGATAGCGATACAGCTGGCAGTAATTTGAAAGTAGGCATGTATCGCTCCTTATTGGGCACTGGCGGGCGGATTGAAACCGGTAACCGGGTCTTGCAACATTTCCTGCTTGAGCACCTGAATGCCACTGCGGGCGTCGGTCAGCTGTTTTTGCCATTTCACCGCACGCGATTTGCGTTCGGCGAGGTTGGCATCGGCTTCGATCTGTTCAGCCAGCAGCCTGGCTTGCGGATAGTCTTTTTCGCCCAAGGCGCGTTCCATCAGGAACATTTTGTCCTGCGCGGCCTTCATTTCCAGCGGCGCATATTGCGTCGCTTCTGCCGAGACCGCTCGATTGACCGCGTCACGTGACAGCGAGACCTGCTGCTCGGGAATGGGCGCACTGGCGCAGCCACTCAACACCGCAGCGACGGCCAGTCCACAGGCGACCAGTCGTGCCCGGGAAGACATAGAGGAAAGGGTCATCAACAACTCCAAACGTTAGCCAGTGAAGTGAGCTCGGCGGTACGCCGAGAACACCGCACGTTAGCGACGTAAGGTCAGTGACGAATGTAGGAAAATTCTCAAGGACAGCAGGGAAAATGGAATATTTTGTCAGGCCAGACGCTCGTCCAACTGCGCAGCCAACTGCTCCATCGACTGCTGCAAGGCATCCACCGCGGCGGTCAGGACTTGCGTGTCGAGCCCTTCACTGGCGACCTCCAGCGCCTCACACGCCTGAATCAGCGAGTGCGCCTTGATAATGCGCGCACCGCCCTTGACCCGGTGAGCCAGATTAGCGAGCCCGACCATGTCGTGCTGGGTAAACAGGCGCATCAGTTTGGCCATGTCCTGCGCGTTGCTCGTGGCCAGATCGCTCAACAGACTGTTGATCGACGCGCGATCGCCACGAGTCAGTTGTTCAAGGCTGGCCAGGTCGATGTCACCTGGCCTGCAATCACCGGGCAATTCATCAGTCGCTGAACGCGGCCGTGGGACGACAGCGGCCAGGCGCAGATTGAGGTCCTTGAGGCTGATCGGCTTGAACAGGCAATCGTCCATGCCGGCCTCGGCGCAACGATCCTTCTCTTCGGCCAGCGCATTGGCGGTGAACCCCAATACCAGACTGCGCGGCAACTCTCGTGCAGTTTCCTCATCACGGATCGCCCGGGCCAGTTCGTAGCCATTCATGATCGGCATATTGCAGTCGGTAATGACCACGTCGAAGGTCTGGTTGCGCCAGGCACGCAGGCCATGGGCGCCGTCCTCTGCATCCGTCACCCGATGCCCCAGATAACTCAACTGTTGCGACAACAGCAGACGGTTGGCCGGGTAATCGTCGATCACCAGAATATTCAGGCTGTGGCTGGCCCGCAGTGTCTCGACGTCCTCGTCGGGCGCTGCGTCCAGCGGTTCAAGTATCGGCAGATTCAACAGCACCTCGATCTGCGTGCCCCGCCCCAGCTCACTGGTCAGCGTGAGGCTGCCGCCCATCATTTCGCACAGCGTACGACTGATCACCAGCCCAAGCCCGGAGCCGCCTTGCGCCGACTGACCATGATTACCGGCCTGGGCAAACGGACTGAACAATTGGGTCTGATCCGCAGGCGAGATCCCGCGGCCAGTGTCCTTGACGCGCAGGCAAAGACTCAGCCGCTCATCGCTGCCGCTCTCGACTTGCACACTCAACACCACCTGCCCCGCCTCCGTGAACTTGATGGCATTGCTCAACAGATTCGACAACACTTGTTTGAAACGTAGCGGATCGATCAACACATCGACATTACTCAGGGCGTCCAGATCCAGTTGCAGACGCAACTGTTTCTGCCGCGCCAGGCCCTCGAAAATGCGCGCGACCGACTCAACCAGCTCTCGCAGATTGGCGCGTTCCGGCGCCAGCGACAGGCGGCCGGATTCGATCCGTGCAATGTCGAGAATGTCGCCAATCAGATCCAGCAACCCACGCGCCGCGCCCGAAGCCACCTCGACCGCGAAACGGTCCAGTACACCCTGATCGGCCTTTTTCAGCGCCAGTTCGAGCATGCCGATGATTGCGTTCATCGGCGTGCGGATTTCGTGGCTCATGGTCGCCAGGAACGTGGTCTTGGCGCGGTTGGCGTCATCGGCGACATCCTTGGCGATTTGCAGCTCCTGCAACAGATGCTGGCGCTCGCTGACATCGATCCAGCCCGCGATCATGCCGGTGACGGCACCGTCGCTGCCACGGTAAGGCAACATCCAGTGGTAGATCGTCAGCGCGCGGCCGTCCGCCAGATTCAGGCTACGGTCCTGAATGCTCGGCAAGCCCTCCTCCATCACCCGTAGATAGTCATCCTGAAAAACCTGTGCCTGCTGCACATCGCTGAGCACGCCGTCCGTCACCAACTTGCCGATCACCGCTTCGCGCTCGGTGCCGAATACCTGCAGGTAACCGCTGTTGCAGATCACCAGGCGGCCTTCGCGATCGCGCACGTAGATCGGATGCGGCGTGCCATCAATGAGCACGCGCATGAACTCCATTTGATCGTTCAGAGCGATTTCCGCCTGGCGCCGCTTGCGCATCAACAGACGCAGATAAGCAATCCAGCCAAACGCCACGAGCAGCAACGCGCCGGCGATCACGAAGCCCTGGAGGATGATGTCGCGATTGCGCAGCCAATAACTGTCATCCACCACCACTTCGCTGCGCCAGCGGTTGGTCAGCTCGTCCATTTCTTCCGGGCTGATGCTCAACAGGGCCTTGTCGAGAATCGAGTACAGTTCCAGCGCACCGCGATTGGTCGCCAGTGCAATGCGTGCAGGCTGGGTGCCGACGGTACTGCTGACCTGCAATGTGTCGCGGTACTGACGCGAGATCATATAGCGGGCACTGACCAGCGAATTGATCGCGCCCTCGACCTTGCCCTGGGCGACCATCTCCATGGCTTCGGCGGCATTGTCTGCGGCGACCAGTTGCACAGAGGGATATTGCTCGACAAGGTATTCGCGCAAGACGTTGCCGCGGATCAGCGCCAGACGCTTGCCGGCCAACTGATCGAGGGTCTTGGGCTCACCGCCACGGCGCATGACCAGCACGAACGGATTGATCAGGTACGGACGGGTGAAACGCAATTCGCCTTCGCGCTCGGTGCTTGGCGTAAACGCCGCCAGCATGTCGGCCCTGCCACTGGTCACTTCACCGATCAGGTCATCGACCGAATCCACGCGCTGCATATCGAATTGCAGCCCCGTGCGCAGACTGATCTTGGCCAGCACGTCAGCACTGATCCCGCGAAAGTTGCCGGCGTCGTCGACAAAGGTCAGCGGCAGGAAGTTCTCGTTGATCGCGACTTTGATGCGCGGATGACGATCCAGCCAGCGTTGCTCTTTGACACTGAAATGCAGCCGGTGCTGGCCGGGAATGGCCACTCCGCCGACACTCCAGCGCCGCCGGATACTCATGCGTTCATCAACAGGAATGACCTTCAATGCAGCATCGAGAATCTGCAACAACCGAGTGTTGTCCCGGGTCACGGCAAAACTGAAGGGCTGGGTTTCCATGCGCGAAAAATCGCTGAGCTGAACGTTGTTAAGGTAGTTCTTCTTGATCAGGTAATTGGAGCTGAGCAAGTCGCCCAGATAAACGTCAGCCTGACCAAACGCCACGGCACCGATCGCCGTCAGTGTCGAGGGATACAGTTGCACATTGGCGTTGGGGTAAAACGCCTGGACCGTTTCCGGAGGCAGGTAGTGATAGAGCATCGCCACACGTTTGCCTGCCAGGTCTTCCGGCAGGTTGTGACTCTCATCGATGCGCGTCACTAGGGTCGGATTATCGTCAGCGTAAGGCAAGGAGATCGCCAATTGCGGATCCGCCGCTTCAAAGCCGTTGGCGGTGCCGATCATATCGATCTGGCCGCTTTTCAGCGCAGCCAGCAGATCGCCGCGCGAGGCGTAACGCCGGACCTCAACGTTGACGTGCAGGAGTTGTTCGATCAGTTGCGCGTAATCGGCCGTCAGACCTTCGTAGTCATTGCCGTTGCCGGTAATCGCAAAAGGCGCGTAATCGGGGCTGCTGTCGCCGAGCAACAGGCGCCCCTTGCTCCGCAACCAGCTCCAGTCCGGCTCATCCAGTGGCACGGCGTACTCCTGGACATCCGAGCGACCGAGCAGCTGCAACGTATCGGGCTGCGCAACGGCCATTGCCTGCTGCAGCGACAGGGAGCCGAACAGCGCAAGACCGGCAAGGCAATTTCTGACGAAAATAATCATTTAGAGCAGGTTGTTGCGCTTGGCGAAATCAGCGAGATACACCACCGACTTGACGTTGAGTTTCTCGATCAGACGCGTCTTGTAGGTACTGACCGTTTTGTTGCTCAACAACATCGCGTCGCCGATCTCCTTGTTGCTCAGCCCCTTGGCCAACTGCTGCAGAATGGTCAGCTCGCGGTCTGACAGGCTCTGGATGAGTTCCAGATCCGTGGCCTGGGCATCGCTGCGCCGGACCGAGCTACTGGCCAGATTGGGGAAAAAGGTATAACCGTCCATCACTACTTTGATGGCTTTGACCAATTCGTCCAGATCGTTGGTTTTGGAGATATAGCCCGCCGCGCCTGCCTTCATGGAGCGCATGGAATAGAACTGCGCTGATTGCGAGGTCAGCACCAGAATCTTGCAGTGCAGGTTCAGCGCACTGATACGCGAGATCACCTCCAGGCCGTCGAGCTTGGGCATGGCGATATCCAGAATGATCAGATCGGGAGTGTGTTCGCGGGCCTGTTGCACAGCGTCGGCGCCATTATCCGCTTCGGCCACAACGTCGAAATGTTCCTGCTTCAACAGCATCTTGACCGCAGAGCGAATGAACGGATGATCGTCCACGATGATCGCTTTGAGCATAAAAACCCCTGTAGGACACGTCGATCAACAACATCGGCAACATCACGAATAATGATGGGACAGCAGACCAGGCGATCCTCATGTCGAAAAATACACGAGCATCACTGGAGTGTAGGAAAAATCTTGAAAATAACTGCACAAAGTCACGCAAGGGTCAGCGCCCGCCTTCAGGCTTTTCCAGCCACTGCAGCAGGTCATGCCCGGTCATGGGCCGGGCCAGGTAATAACCCTGACCCAATTCACATTCGAGCTCGCGCAAACGCTCGAGCACCTTTGGACCGCTGACGCCTTCGATCACCAGATCCATCCCCAGCGAACGGGCCAGTGCCCGCGTGCTGGAGACCATCGCCCGATTGCGCTGACGATCGAGGTGCTGGACAAAGCGGCCATCGAGCTTGATCTGAGTGAACGGTAACTGACACATCAACTTCAGCGACGAAAAGCCTACGCCAAAATCGTCAATCGACAGCCCGCAACCGAGCAGGCGCAAGCGCAGCAGGTTCTCCTGCGTGCCCGGCGGGCAATCGAGCAAGCCGTTTTCCGCCAGTTCGAGCATCAGCACCGCCCCTTTGAACCCATGACGCTCCAATGCCAGTTTGATGTGTTCGACCAGTGCACTGTCCATCAACTGTGAGGCATGCAGGTTGAACGCCAACTGCAAGGTCACGCCGCGATGGCGCAAAATGCCCAGCAGGTTCAGACCCTGTTCGAGCAGTTGCTTGAACATCTGGTCGGTCAGGTCATAAGCCAGCACGGCGGCGAGAAAGTCACAGGGCAACAGGGTGCCGCGCGCCGGATGCTGCCAACGGGCCAGCGCTTCGACACCAATCACCGCACCGCCCTGCAGCTGAAATTGCGGCTGGAACCACGCCCGGAATTCGCCCAGTGCCAGCCCGCGACGCACTTCATCCTCGCCCGGCAGCTCCTTGCTCAACGGCGCCAACACGGGAGATACCCGCACGCGTTTGTAGCGATACAACAGGCGA
>NZ_QAIU01000321.1:0-1481 GCF_003061205.1 Pseudomonas sp. HMWF006 | reverse complement strand
CCTGCCAGCGAGGCCATTTGCCCAAGCGTGCGGCTCAACTCCGGCGGCAGCTCACTGCACAGCAACACCGCGCGTACCATGCCGCTCTGGCTGGCAACCCGCAAAAATTCAAGGCAATCGAGGCCACGATCGGTCAAGTCACAGATCACGATATCGACCCCGCCTCGCAGGTGCATCTGCACCATGGCCTGTTCGGCATCCGCTGCTTGCAGCACGTCACGCACGCTCAGGCGATGCAACATCCTGACCAGCACGTTGCAGGCAAACTCATGATTTTCCAGCACCAGAATACGTGGGGAGGTCATCGTCCTTTAATCACTCAATAGACCCGGGAGAGGGAATAGTGGTCTGCGGAAGCCACGCTGAACGCAGGATTTATCCCGCGGTCGTGTAGGAATTTTCCCAAGAGACGCCAATCGTCAGTAGTAAACAATCTGCACCACCATAATGGCCTCGAACGGCCCGACTTCGGGGTCACCCAACGACACCACCGTGGCACTGAACGGCACGTCGATATGGCTCACCTGAGCCGGGAAATTCGCCAAGGGAAAAGGTTCGTTGACCTGCACCAGATTGTTGTGTGCATCACGCACCTGAATGCCCAACTGGCTGCCGGCGGCCGGCAGGATGTTGTACAGACCCTGTTGGTTGCTGGTAACGAACGTCGCACCGACGTTGATTGCGCTGCTGCATTTTTTCTCCAGGGCCAGGCTGAAGGGTCGGGTCGGATTGGGCGGTGAAAAACCGGTGGTGGTTTTCTGGATCACACCAAAGTCGACAATTCCCGGCTCCGGCGTCACCTTGACATCGACCGTACACGCAGTACCGACAATGTTCTGTAAGCCGGAGAGTTGAAAACGGAAGTTGCCCGCCGGGTTGCTCGGCCCGCCATTGAGTCCATAGAGACCGTCGAACTGGAACACGTCGTAGGTATCTTGCGAGGGGCGCTGCAACGGCAATAGCCCGCGCTTGCGGATCACCACCTGAAACGCAATGCTCGGGCTCACCCGCGAACAGGCAAGCATGTCGGCGCCGCTGGTTGCATCCGGGCAACCGCGGGAAATGAAGCCGCTGTTGACGCCCTGGGTCGGGTTGGAACTCCAGTCGCCGTCCCAGGACGTCACGCCGCGATACACCAGACCGAATTCAATGCCCCACGGGGTGGCATTGAGCCCGGCCGGATTGCCGTAAAAATAGATCGGGTCATCTTCTTTGTAATGGATGTCGAACAGTTTCCAGCAGTCGGCCGGGACCACATGGGTTTTCGAGCGCCAGATAATCGTGCCGTCCGGCACTGTGTCCGGGACCGACACCGGACCGATGTACTCGCTCAGGTAGCTCCCGCCGTTCAGCGACTTGCAGACCATCGCCGACGCGAACTGCGACGCCCCCATCAACACCGCCGCCAGGGCCAGCCGCGTCAGCGCAGTGAACAGGCTCACGGTTTCACACCCTTGCACACATTCGCCACGCAATTGAAC
>NZ_QAIU01000320.1:1834-3115 GCF_003061205.1 Pseudomonas sp. HMWF006 | reverse complement strand
GTCTACCTCAATGCGCTGCGTCATCCATTGCCCTGGTGGCCAAGTCTGAAAATCTATCTGTCAGGATTCGCCTTGACCACCACTCCCGGCAAGGCTGGCGAGGCGTTGCGCGGCGTTTTGCTCAAGCGTTGGGACGTGCCTTATCCACACAGTTTTGCGGCGCTATTCAGTGAACGCCTGTCGGATTTGCTGGCGATGGTTACGTTGGCGCTCATGGGGGGGAGTGCGTATCCCGAATGGCGGCCGATGGTTATCGCCTGCCTGATCTCGCTGGTTTTCAGTCTGTCGCTGCTGTTCAGACCAGGTTTTGTCAACGCCATTGAGCAGTCTGTTGCACACAGGTCTGGTGGGTTTGCCCGGCTGCTGAACCATGCCGTTCGCGTGATGCAGCTATCGCACCGTTGCCATACCCCACGCCGTCTGATCGGTACAACGCTGTTGAGTCTGCTGGGCTGGGGACTGGAAGCACTGGCGTTTTTCTGGATGCTCACTGCCATGGGCACGGTCATCCCTCTGACATCCGCAGTGTTCATTTATGCCGTTTCCATGTTAGCCGGTGCGCTGAGTTTCATGCCCGGAGGCTTGGGCAGCGCCGAGGCGGTGATGGTGCTGTTGCTGGTGTCGGCTGGTGTCGGGTTGCCGAGTGCAATTGCGGCGACGGTCTTGTTGCGGTTGGTGACGTTATGGTTGGCGGTGGGATTGGGAGCAGTTTTTCTGATGATGCAGGGAAAATCGCAGGATGGAGATTTTGGGGGATGCTGAAGATGGGCAACGAAGCCAATGAAATGAAAATACGTGATTATCTCCTGCTGGGGTTGGCAATCATCTTTGGTTGCTGTTTGAGGCTGCGTCATATTGAGGCGAATGGGCTTTGGCTGGATGAAGCGTTCAGTGTGGCGACAAGTGATCCGGATAACAGTTTTATCAATGTGTATAAACGAACATTGTCAGATGTTCATCCGCCGTTTTATCAACTGTTGCTCTGGGCATTTTATAAAGGGTTTGGCTATGCCGAGATGACGGGTAGATACCTGTCGGTTTTCTTTGGAACGTTGCTGATTCCCCTGATGTTCTACTTGGGAAGGCAACTGCTCAATAATCGTGCCGGCCTCGTGTGTGCATGGCTGTCAGCCGTTAATTTTTATCTGGTTACGTACTCTCAAGAGACTCGATCATATTCGTTATTGGTTTTTCTGGTAGTGCTTTCATTTGTTGTTTTTATTACCGCGGTTCGCAATCCGACGACGTCGAATGTGACTGTTTATGCATTGGTTCTGGCGG
>NZ_QAIU01000320.1:0-1824 GCF_003061205.1 Pseudomonas sp. HMWF006 | reverse complement strand
CTTTTTATATTATGGGCGCTTTGGAGCGAAAGGAGTTTTGGGTGCCTGTGCCGAATGACCATTTTTTTGTCGAGTTATTTGCATTGTTTTTTGGGGGGCTTTCACTGTCAATTATTTCATCAATTTTAATTCTTTCGGGGTTGGTGACTCTAATCAAAGAAAAAAGCATGAGGGTTGTCTTGTGGGTTGTTGTCATATGGGTCGTGGTGTGCGTGATGGTCCCTTATTTGCGCTCCTTATATGTTCAGCCTGTGTTGACGATGCGTAACCTTATTGTTGTATTGCCTGCGCTTATGCTGTTGTTGGGGTACGGAGTCTCGCAGTTGAGGGATCGAGTTGTTTTTAACAGTGTTGTATTTGTGATGTTTAGCTTTTCAATGACCCCGCTTTTTACTGATGAAAAACCTGTTTTTACATATGAAAATCAACTGCGCCCTGTCAGCCAGATGCGTGACGTGATAAAGAATTTGATTGACCACTGTTCTAGCTGCTTAATATATTCACCTGATGTGATAGAAGCTCAGGGATACGCCAAGATTTTAGGCTCTACGCTGAAATTCAGAAGCATTGATTTGATGGAGAAAGATATTGAGTCCAGCGCGAAGCCTTTGGATTTTTTTATTTTTACGACGCGTGGCACATGGGAGGATGATACGAGTTATATGAACAGGATCGGATTTTATTTAGTTAAGGGAAATCAGAATGGTGACTCATCAAGTAACGAGTACCGGTCTAATCACTGATGAGCAAAACTCCCGCAACGCTGGGTTTTGAGCGTTGCGGGAAGTGTTTAGGCAGCCTTGATTTCACCCGGTTCAAAACTGTCCGCCCGCGCCATCTGCCACATCCGCGAATAGAACTCGCCGTTCACTTCCCCGGTGAGCAACTCGCCGGGTTTGAGGAACACATGCAATTGCGAAAACAGTTTGATTTCAGTCGCTGACATGCGTCGCACCAGGTGTTTGGCCGACAGTTGCGACGGATGCTCAAGACCGGCAGCGGCAAGCATTTCCGCCAGCGCCTTGAGCGTATTGCGGTGGAAGTTGTAGACGCGCTGGGCCTTGTCCGGCACCACCAGTGCGCGTTGGCGCAAGGCGTCCTGAGTCGCCACGCCGGTCGGGCATTTGTTGGTGTGGCAGCTTTGCGACTGGATGCAGCCGATGGCGAACATGAAGCCGCGCGCGGAGTTGGCCCAGTCGGCGCCGATGGCCAGCACGCTGGCGATGTCGAAGGCGCTGACGATCTTGCCGCTGGCGCCGAGTTTGATCTTGTCGCGCAGGTTCAGGCCCACAAGGGTGTTGTGCACAAACAGCAGGCCTTCGCGCATCGGCACGCCGATGTGGTCGGTGAACTCCACTGGCGCGGCGCCGGTGCCGCCTTCCTTGCCATCGACGACGATGAAGTCCGGCAGGATGCCGGTTTCCAGCATGGCCTTGGCGATGCCCATGAACTCCCATGGATGACCGAGGCAGAACTTGAAGCCCACCGGTTTGCCGCCGGACAGTTCACGCAATTGCTGGATGAACTGCATCAGCTCGATGGGTGTGGAAAACGCGCTGTGGCGTGACGGCGAGATGCAGTCTTCGCCCATCTGGATGCCGCGGGTGTCAGCGATTTCCTGGGTGACCTTGTGTTTGGGCAGGATCCCGCCGTGGCCCGGTTTGGCGCCCTGGCTCATCTTGATTTCGATCATCCGCACTTGCGGATTTTGCGCCTGGGCGGCGAAGCGTTCCGGGTCGAAGCGGCCGTCGCTGGTGCGGCAACCGAAGTAGCCGCTGCCCAGTTCCCAGGTCAGGTCGCCGCCGTGTTCACGGTGATAGGGGC
>NZ_QAIU01000319.1:0-5513 GCF_003061205.1 Pseudomonas sp. HMWF006 | reverse complement strand
TTCTGGAACGGCGCGCTGCCGTGCAAGCTGCTGCTGATCAAGGTGCTGCCGGATCAGTTCGTCACTGGCGAGCGTCGTACCCCGGAGCAGCGTCAGGCCGAACGCGAACAAGCGGCATACGACCAGACCCCGGACGAGCCGCAAGAGCGCAAGTTCAACAAGAACGGCAACCCGATCAAACCGACGCCCGCTCCGGCCCCGGTGATCGAGCAGCCGCGCTTGAGTGAGGGCGGGCAGATGTTTGCCAACCGCCTGCAAAAGAATCTCAAGGCGATGAGCAAGTGGGTCAAGCGCGAAGGCATCGACTGCTACCGCGTCTACGATGCCGACATGCCGGAATACGCCATGGCCATCGACCTGTACCACGACTGGGTGCACGTCCAGGAATACGCCGCGCCGAAGTCGATCGACCCGGAAAAAGCCTCGGCGCGCATGTTCGACGCCCTGGCAGCGATCCCGCAGGCACTGAATGTCGACAAGAGCCGTGTGGTGGTCAAACGCCGCGAGCGCCAGAGTGGCACCAAGCAGTACGAACGTCAGGCGGCGCAGGGCAAGTTCAATGAAGTGAGCGAAGGCGGTGTGAAGTTGTTGGTCAACCTCACTGACTACCTCGACACCGGCCTGTTCCTCGACCACCGGCCGATGCGCATGCGCATTCAGAAAGAGGCGGCCGGCAAACGCTTCCTCAATCTGTTCTGCTACACCGCGACCGCCAGCGTGCACGCGGCCAAGGGCGGCGCACGCAGCACCACCAGCGTCGACCTGTCGAAAACCTACCTCGACTGGGCGCGCCGCAACCTGTCGCTGAACGGTTTCTCTGACAAGAACCGTCTGGAGCAGGGCGATGTGATGGCGTGGCTGGAAAGCAGCCGCGACGAGTACGACCTGATCTTCATTGATCCGCCGACCTTCTCCAACTCCAAGCGCATGGAAGGCATCTTCGACGTGCAGCGTGATCAGGTGCAGTTGATCGACCTGGCGATGGCGCGTCTGGCAACCGGTGGCGTGCTGTATTTCTCCAACAACTTCCGCAAGTTCCAGTTGGAGGAAAACCTGACCGAGCGCTATGCGGTCGAGGAAATCAGCGCCCATACCATTGATCCGGATTTCGCCCGCAACACCAAGATCCACCGCGCCTGGAAAATCACGGCTCGTTGACACTTGCCAAAGTTGGATCCACAGAGCCTTGATTTTTAAAGGCTCTTGGATCCGTTCAGTGCTAGCCAAATTAATGGCTAATAGCTATAACTCAACTCATGGCCAATGGGGTTTCCCCGGAACACTGGCGTAGTGAGTTGCCTTTATGTCGTTGCACCCCGTGCGCCCAAAGATCCTGGGTTTTATCAGCGAAGAAGTCTCGGCCTGGCTGGTCGCGCTGCTGGTATTGCTCGCCGGCGGGATTCTCACGGGGCTGCTCGCCTGGGCCACCCTCAACCAGTTCCATCAGCAATTGCGTCAGCGTTTTCAACTGCTGGCCAATGAACGTTACAGCCGCATCGAAGAGCGCTTTCAGGATCAGGAGCAACGCCTGGATGGCCTGCGCCGCTTCTTCGCCAACTCCGAGTCGGTGTCCCGCGCCGAATTCGACGGTTATACCCGCCCTCTGTTGCTGCGCACCCAGGCCTATTCGTTTGCCCTGCGGGTCAGCGGTGCCGAGCGCGCCGCGTTCGAGCAGCGCGTGCGTGACGAAGGCCTGAGCACGTTTACCATCCGCGAACTTAATGCCCAGGGCGAGTTGCAACTGGCCGCGATCCGCGACGAATACGTGCCGGTGCTGTACAGCCAGACCCAGAGCCGTCTCGGCTCGCCGTTGGGCTACGATTTGCTGGCCCAGCCGCTGCGCCGCGACACCTTGCAGCGCGCGGACAAGCTCGCCAGTCTGGCGGTGTCGCAACCGATGCATCTGGTCAGCATCGAGCCGTCTTACGCCCGCGGCGTGCTGCTGGTGGCGCCGGTGAGCCGCGAGGGCCAGCCGCGACCGTTCGGCTACGCGATGGCCGTGATCAGCATGCGCCAGTTGCTGGCCGACGGCTTGCCGGATGCGTCTCATGACTACCTGTCGGTGCGCATCCTCGATCTGTCAGTCACTGATCAGCATGAGGTGCTGTTCGAATCGACCAACGAGCCGGCGGCCAGCGATTTGTCGGCCACCCGTTTACTGCGCATGGCCGATCACGATTACCAGGTGGACATCCTGCCGAGCGAAGCCTTTATGCAGGCCAACCATTCGTCGGTCGGCAGTGTGGTGATTCTCGGTGGTTTGCTCAGCCTGCTGCTGAGCGCCTTGCTGTATGTGCTGGTCAGCCAGCGCCAGCGTGCCTTGCGCATGGTTCAGTTGCGCACCCAGGAATTGCACGAGCGCGAACAGGAGTTGCGCGGCACCCACGGCCAGTTGCGCGGGGTGTTGAACGCCGCGACCCAGGTGGCAATCATCGCCACTGACCTGCGCGGGGTGATCAACACCTTCAATCCCGGCGCCGAGCAGATGCTCGGTTACAGCAGTGCCGATGTCGTCGGCCACATGACTCTGGAAAACCTGCACTTGCCCCGCGAGTTGAGTGCGCGGGCGGCGGAATTGAGCGCGCGTTATGGCAAAAGCATTCCTACCTGCCATGCGATGTTGGTCGAGGGCGGTGAAGTCGGTGGCCACGAAGCACGCGAATGGACGCTGGTGCGCAGCGATGGCAGTCATCTACCGGTGAACATGCTCGCCACCCCGGTACTGGATGAGCAGGGCTTGTGGGTCGGCCATCTGGCGATTTGCATCGACATCACCGAGCGCAAGCGTGTGCACGAAGTGCTGGCGGCGCGGGACGTGTTGCTGAAGAAGCTCAGCGCCCACGTGCCCGGCGGCATTTATCAATTCAAGATGGAATTCGACGGGCGTTTCAGCGTGATCTACGCCAGCGACGGCATCCGTGAGATCTACGAGCTGGAACCCGACGTGTTGCTGTTCAATGCCGAGGCAATCTTCACGCGTATTCATCCGCAGGACGTCACCCGCGTACGCACCTCGATTCGTGCCTCGGCGGACAGCCTCAGCCCGTGGCGCGAGGAGTATCGCGTGCAATTACCCGAGCGCGGCCTGCGTTGGGTGCGCGGCGAGGCGACCCCGGAGGAACTGCCGGGCGGCGGCGTGTTGTGGCACGGCTACATCTCGGATATCTCCGACCTGAAGCGGGTGGAAGAAGAATTGCGTGCGCTGTCGGTAACCGACTCGCTGACCGGGATTCACAACCGGCGCTATTTCCAGGAGCGCCTGACCACTGAAATGGCTCGCGTCGAACGGGGCGGCGGCGAGTTGTCGGTGATCATGCTCGACATCGACCATTTCAAGCGCATCAACGATCAGTATGGTCACGCCATGGGCGACCGGGTGTTACAAGCGGTGTGCGAGCGCATTGGTCATCGCTTGCGGCGTACCGATGTGTTTTGCCGCTTGGGCGGCGAAGAGTTCATGGTGCTCTGCCCGGACATCGACGGTGAACATGCGTACATGCTGGCGGTGGAGTTGTGGCAAGGCTTGCGCAGTGCGCCGGTGGATGTGGTCGGGGTGGTGACGGCGAGTTTCGGCATCGCCAGCTGGCGGCCGGGGGAGGGCGCGGATGCGTTGCTGCTGCGGGCGGATTCGGGGGTGTATATGGCAAAGCAGCGCGGGCGCGATCGCGTCGAGCAGATGAGTTAGGCCGCGACGCGGTTCCCCTGTGGGAGCGAGCTTGCTCGCGAAGGCGGCGTGTCAGTCGCCAAAAATACTGACTGAACTGACGCCTTCGCGAGCAAGCCCGCTCCCACAAAATCTAAAGATCGCAGCCTGCTTTGGGCGGCTTAGAGCGCCGAAGCGGTCTGCGGCAGTTTCGGTTGCTTGTACAGATCCAGCAGCAC
Source organism: Pseudomonas sp. HMWF006 (assembly GCF_003061205.1). Classification (NCBI taxonomy): domain Bacteria; kingdom Pseudomonadati; phylum Pseudomonadota; class Gammaproteobacteria; order Pseudomonadales; family Pseudomonadaceae; genus Pseudomonas; species Pseudomonas sp. HMWF006. Next base: position 1,631 of record NZ_QAIU01000319.1, on the reverse strand, counting down.
CTGATCCAGCACCGACGATGCGCCAAACGGCGCCTTGTCGTTGAGGATCGCCACCACCGCCCAGGTATTGCCATTGACGTCGCGGCTGAAGCCGGCAATTGCACGCACGGTGTTCAGGGTGCCGGTCTTGACGTGGGCTTCGCCGCGCATCGCTGTGGTTTTCAGGCGTTTGCGCATGGTGCCATCGGTGCCGGCGATCGGCATCGAGCTGATGTACTCGGCGGCATACGGGCTGTGCCACGCCGCTTGCAGCATGTTCGCCATCTCGCGGGCGCTGACGCGTTCGGCACGGGACAGGCCGGAACCGTTCTCCATCACCAGATGCGGCGCGGTAATGCCTTTCTTCGCCAGCCACTGACGTACTACGCGCTGCGCGGCTTTGGCGTCATCACCGTCGGCGTCGTTGCGAAAGCGCTGACCGAGGCTCAGGAACAGTTGCTGGGCCATGGTGTTGTTACTGTACTTGTTGATGTCGCGGATGATTTCCGCCAGATCCGGCGAGTACGCACGGGCCAGCAGTTTGGCGTTGCCTGGCGTCGCGCCGAGACGATCCTTGCCTTGAATGCTGCCGCCCAGTTCTTTCCAGATCGCGCGCACGGCGCCGGCGGTGTAAGTCGCGTGGTCGAGCAGCGACAGGTAGGTCTGCGAATTGCAGCCTTCGCCCAACTGGCCGGCCACGGTCACGTTGACGCTGCCATCGGCCTGCGTCACCGGGTTGTAGCGCACGCCGCCGGTGCATTGCTTGGAGGGCAGGGCCTTGACGGTGTTTTCGATATGGATGCTGGCAATCGGCGGTTCCACCGAAATCAGTACCCGACCACCGTCATTGCGCGCGACGAAGCGCAGGGCCTTGAGGTTGACCAGCAGCGAGTCGGGCTTGACCAGAAACGGTTTGTTCTCGTCGTTGCCGTCGTCGTTGAACTCGGGCAGTTGTGGCTGGATGAAGAAGCTGCGGTCGAGGATCAGATCGCCGGTGATCTGGGTCACGCCGTTGGCGCGCAGGTCGCGCATCAGCAGCCAGAGTTTTTCCATGTTCAGTTTCGGATCGCCGCCACCCTTGAGGTAGAGGTTGCCGTTGAGGATGCCGCCACTGAGGTCGCCGTCGGTGTAGAACTCGGTTTTCCACTGATGGTTGGGGCCGAGCATTTCCAGCGCCGCGTAGGTGGTGACCAGTTTCATGGTCGAGGCCGGGTTGACCGACACGTCGGCGTTGTACACGGTCGGGTTGCCCGGGCCGTCGAGCGGGATCATCACCAGCGACAGCGCGTTTGGCTGCAATTTACTGGCCTTGAGGGCTTTTTCGACGTTGGGGGTGAGGGCGGTATTAAGGGTGGCGGCGGAAACAGGCAGGGCCAGCGGCAGAAGAAGGCCGGCGAGAAACAGTGGACGCAACGATTTGATCATATGAAATAAAACCCTGCAGAAGAGGGGAAAAATAACGAGGACATGGATGAAAAAGCCCTCAGTGGTCATGAAAGTGTCGGCATTATGCCCCAAGGTTCTACAGCTTGTGCCTTGTCCGGGCCGGCCAATAGGTTATTTTTTTACAGGCGGTCGGCTTCAGGGGCCAGAGAGTCGGGCAATCGACGCCTTAAACTGGTAAAGTGCCGGCCGTTAATACTTAAGAGGAT
>NZ_QAIU01000318.1:0-7447 GCF_003061205.1 Pseudomonas sp. HMWF006 | reverse complement strand
GCCCGAGGAAGGCCAGCCATCGGCGTTCGGCGAGGCGGAACAGGCCGACCAGCGTAAAGGTAATGGCCAGGTAGATCAGCGCGGCAATGCCGAACGACTGGAAAGTCAGGAAGGTCGCCGAGTTGGCGTCCCGCGCAACTTTCAGGATGTCGGGGATGGTCGCGGTGAACGCCACGGTGGTCGAGTGCAGCATCAGGATCACTTCATTGCTGTAGTACGGCAACGAACGGCGCAGGGCCGAGGGCATGATCACGTAGGCATACAGCTTCCAGCCCGTCAGTCCGTAGGCCTTGGCCGCTTCGACTTCACCATGGTTCATGCTGCGGATCGCCCCGGCGAAAATCTCCGTGGTGTAGGCGCAGGTGTTCAGGGCAAAGGCGAGAATCGTGCAGTTCATCGCATCGCGGAAGAAACTGTCGAGCAAAGGCTGCGCTCGTACCGCCGCCAGGCTGTAGATCCCGGTGTAGCAGATCAGCAGCTGGATATACAACGGCGTGCCCCGGAACAGGTAAGTGTAGAACTGCACCGGCCAGCGAATGTAGAAGTGCGATGAAACCCGAGCGATCGACAATGGAATCGACACCAGGAAACCAAAGAAAATCGACGCGCTGAGCAGCCACATCGTCATCGCCAGACCGGTGATGTTCTGGCCGTCGGTATAGAGGAAGGCTTTCCAGTATTCCTGCAGGAGTTCGATCATCGTACGGCCTCCCGGGCACCGGCGGCGTAGCGGCGTTCGAGCCAGCGCAGGATGAAGTTCGAGGCACTGGTGATCAGCAGGTAAATCAACGCGGCGATGACCAGGAAGTAAAACAGTTGGTAGGTGCTTTTACCGGCGTCCTGCGCGGCTTTGACCAGATCGGCCAGACCGATGATCGACACCAGCGCGGTGGCCTTGAGCATCACCATCCAGTTGTTGCCGATGCCCGGCAAGGCAAAGCGCATCATTTGCGGGAACACCACGAAACGAAAACGCTGGCCACGCTTGAGGCCATAGGCGGTGGCCGCTTCGACCTGACCGCGCGGTACGGCGAGGATCGCGCCACGGAAGGTCTCGGTGAAATACGCCCCATAAATGAAGCCCAGGGTCAGTACTCCGGCGCTGAACGGGTCGATTTCGATGTATTCCCATTCCATGTAGTCGGTGAGCGAAGTCAGCCAGGTTTGCAGGCTGTAGAAGATCAGCAGCATCAGCACCAGATCCGGCACCCCGCGAATCAGCGTGGTGTAGAGCTGGGCTGGCAGGCGCACCAGTTTGACTTTGGACAGCTTGGCACTGGCGCCGATCAGACCGAGCAACACGGCCACCAGCAGCGACAACGCCGATAATTTGATGGTCATCCAGGTGCCTTCCAACAGCAAAGGACCGAAGCCCTTGAGGCTGAAGGCGGAGAGCCCCAGATTTTGTAAGAGGTTTTCGAACATAAATCAGCAACCTGAGCGGATGGAAAAGGCGCCCATCGAGTGATGGGCGCCGGGGCATTATTTGCCGCTGTACAGGTTCAGATCGCCAAAGTGTTTCTTTTGAATCTCGGCGTATTTGCCATCATCGTGTAACGCTTTGATACCTTTATCTAAAAGGGCCTTCAGCTCAGTGTTACCTTTCTTAATACCGACAGCGGTCTTGGCTGGCAGCAATTCGTTGTCGACCGGCTTGCTGACGTCATAGTCGGCGCCTTGTGGCGACTTCAGGAAGCCCAATTCGGCTTGCAGCATGTCCTGAATGCCCGCGTCGAGACGGCCGGAAGTCAGGTCGGAATACACCTGGTCCTGGTTCTGATAGGCCTGAGTCTTCACGCCGGCCTTGTCCAGCACGGCTTTGGCATAGGCTTCCTGAATGGTGCCTTGCTCGTAGCCGACGGTTTTGCCTTTGAGCGACGCAACGTCTGCGGTGATACCGGAGCCTTTTTTCGACACGTAGGCGGTCGGGCCGGAGAACAGTTCGCTGGAGAAGTCGATGACTTTTTCGCGGGCCGGGGTCACGGTCATCGACGAGATCACACCGTCGAATTTATTGGCTTTCAGGCCCGGAATCATGCCGTCGAAGTCGCTTTCGACCCACTTGCACTTGACCTTCAGTTCGGCGCAGATCGCGTTACCCAAGTCGATATCGAAGCCCACCAGGCTGCCGTCGGCCGCTTTCGACTCAAACGGTGCGTACGAAGGGTCAACGCCAAAGCGCAGCTCTTTGTATTCCTTGGCCAGCGCGGAGCCGGCGGCCATGCACAACGCCAGTGCAGAAAGGGTCAGCAATGCTTTTTTCATTATTCAATCCCTAAGAACCAATATGAGCGCTTGTGGCGCAGAATTATTGTTACTGGAACGCGTACGACACATAGAAAGTAGCAATTTCCGAACCAGAGTCCCGAACAAGTGTTTTAAAAGGTGGCGCAAGCATGGCGAGGAGGGGATTGGTGCACGGAAACGGGCGCGTTAAATGCGTTGCACCAAGATGGCTCGTTTCCGCGGTTCACAGTGCTTTTGTGGCGAGGGGATTTATCCTCGTTGGGCGCGCTGGGCGCCCCCCCGACAGCCCGGTAAATGCGTGATCGGGATTTGCGACTGCTTCGCAGTCGAACGGGGATGAATCCCCTCGCCACAGATGATCTCTCGCTGCCGGTTATTCATTCCTATGCGTGGTCGCTGTCCTGGAAAACCGGGTCACGCCAACAGATCCTGTAACGTCGCCAGGCTATCGGCCTCTTCCACGGTCTTGTCCTGGCGCCAGCGCAGCATGCGCGGGAAACGCACGGCAATACCACTTTTGTGTCGACGCGAAAGGGCAATGCCTTCGAACCCCAACTCGAACACCAGGCTCGGTTTCACGCTGCTGACCGGGCCGAACTTTTCCACCGTGGTCTTGCGCACGATGCTGTCGACCTGGCGCATTTCCTCATCGGTCAGCCCGGAATAGGCCTTGGCAAACGGCACCAGTGACCGCTCGCTCGACTCCGGCGGGCCGTCCCACACCGCGAAGGTGTAATCGCTGTACAGACTGGCGCGTCGACCATGGCCGCGTTGCGCGTAGATCAGCACCGCGTCGACACTGAACGGGTCGACTTTCCACTTCCACCACACGCCCATGTCCTTGGTGCGGCCGACGCCGTAAAACGCGTCGCGGGCCTTGAGCATCATGCCCTCGACTCCCAGCCGCCGCGAAGCTTCGCGCTGGCGGGCGAGGTCGAACCAGTCGGTGCCGGTCAACACAGGGGAGGGCAGTAACACCGGGCTGTTGCACCCGGCGATGAGCGCTTCCAGTTGCGCGCGGCGCTCGGCCTGCGGCCGGTTGCGCCAGTCCTCACCCTGCCATTCCAGCAAGTCGTAGGCGAGCACCACCACCGGCACCTCTTCGAGAATCTTCTTGTCGAGGGTCTTGCGACCGATGCGTTGTTGCAGCAAGGCAAAGGGTTGCACCGCCGGTGGTTCGGTCGATTGCGGATCGAAAGCGTCTTCAGTGCGCGGATGCGTGCTTTTCCACACGACGATTTCGCCATCGACCACCGTGCCTTCCGGCAAACCGTGTACCAGCACATCAAGCTCGGGAAAGCGTTCGGTCACCAGTTCCTCGCCGCGCGACCACACCCACAAACGCCCTTCGCGCTTGACCACCTGCGCGCGGATGCCATCCCACTTCCATTCCACCTGCCAGTTGCTCGCCGGGCCGATCAGTGCTTCGAACTCCTCGACCGGTTGCGACAAGGCATGGGCGAGGAAAAACGGGTACGGTTGCCCGCCGCGCTGGGCGTGCTCGTCGGCCGATTCTGCGGCGATCAGTTTCAGATAGCTGGCCGCGTTCGGCCGGTTCGACAGGTCGGTGTAACCCACCAACCGCTGCGCCACGCGTTTGCTGTCGAGCCCGGCCATGGAGGCCAGGGCGCGAGTGACCAGCAGTTTCGACACCCCCACGCGGAAACTGCCGGTGATCAGCTTGATGCACAGCATCAGGCTCGGTCGGTCCAGTTGCGCCCACAGCGCTGGCAGTTGGCGGGTGAGGTATTCCGGGGTTTCACCGCGCAATGGCAGCAGTTTGTCTTCGACCCACTCGGCCAGCCCGGCCTCGGAGCTGTGCGGGTTTTCCGGCAGTACCAGCGAAATGGTTTCCGCCAGATCGCCGACCGCCTGGTAGCTCTCTTCGAACAGCCAGGGTGCAAGCCCCGAGACCTCGACGGCCAATTCGCGCAGGATGCGCACCGGCACCAGTTGCCGTGGACGACCGCCGGACAGAAAGTACACCGCCCAGGCGGCGTCCTGCGGTGCAGCCTGGGCGAAGTAATGTTGCATGGCCGCCAGTTTGGCGTTGCTGGACGTGGTGGCGTCGAGTTCGGCGTACAACTCGGCAAAGGCTTTCATGCTTGTACCTCGGCAATAACCGGGGCGGCGCCGATGTTCTCCTCTTCGTCATCGCCGTATTCGGTGCTGAAACCCTGCGCGTCCAGGCCCTGTTCGCGCAGATGACGCACCAGCACGCTGATCGAGCCGTGGGTGACCATCACCCGTTCGGCACCGGTCTGGTTGATGGCCCAGAGCAGGCCGGGCCAGTCGGCGTGATCGGACAGCACGAAGCCGCGATCCACGCCACGTCGCCGGCGAGTGCCGCGCAGGCGCATCCAGCCGCTGGCGAAGGCGTCGCTGAAATCACCAAAACGCCGCATCCAGGTGCTGCCACCGGCCGACGGCGGGGCGATGACCAAGGCCTGACGCATGATCGGGTCGGACTTTTTCACATCGCCGGCGTAGATCGTCGGCGGCAGGTACACCCCGGCTTCGCGGTAGACCCGGTTCAGCGGTTCGACCGCGCCATGACTGAGGATCGGCCCGAGACTGGCGTCGATGCCGTGCAGAATGCGCTGGGCCTTGCCGAACGAATAGCAGAACAACACGCTGGCCTTGCCGGCGGCGATGTTCGCCTGCCACCACTGGTTGATCTCGCTGAACACCTGCGCCTGCGGCTGCCAGCGGTAGATCGGCAGGCCGAAGGTCGATTCGGTAATGAAGGTATGGCAACGCACCGGCTCGAACGGCGCGCAAGTGCCGTCCGGTTCGATCTTGTAATCGCCGGACGCGACCCAGACTTCGCCGCCGTACTCCAGACGCACCTGCGCCGAACCGAGCACATGGCCCGCCGGGTGAAAACTCAAGGTAACGCCGTGGTGGGTCAGGCGCTGGCCGTAGGCGAGGGTCTGCAGATTGATGTCCTGACCCAGTCGCGCACGCAAAATCCCTTCGCTGGCGCTGCTGGCCAGGTAATGCTGGTTGCCGTTACGGGCGTGATCGCCGTGGGCATGGGTGATGACCGAGCGTTCGACGGAACGCCACGGGTCAATATAGAAATCGCCTGCCGGGCAATACAAACCTTCGGGGCGCGCGATAACAAGGTCCATGTCGTTACCAGAATGGGGGGCTTGTTAGCTATGAGGCGGGCGCGAGTCCGGAAGTTCTATCGACTTTGAAAAGCCCCCTCACCCCAGCCCTCTCCCGGAGGGAGAGGGGGCCGACCGAGGTGTCAGGCGAATTACATCGACCTGAAAGACCGAGTCGATTATGGGTTCGGCAAAGCACAGCCGAGTTGATTCTGGATTCGGCAAAGCCTGAACCGAGTCGAATATGGATTCGGCAAAGCCCGAACCGAGTCGAATATGGATTCGGCCCGTTCAGGTCGGCGCATGCCTTAAGCAACCCCCAATCAGTCCCCTCTCCCTTTGGGAGAGGGTTAGGGTGAGGGGCTCTTGATGTTTGCCTTATTTGCCGGGGGTGAGGGTCAGGCGGGTTTTGCCGTACACCCGGTCAAAGTTCTGCGGCTGCATCGGCAAACCGATGTACTGCCCCTTCAGCCATGCATCGACACCGTTGAGGTAGTTCGGGCTGACCGGGTTCCCCGACTGGCCGGTACCGTTCTGCCCCATCAGCGGTTCAGCCTGACCAAAGTCGACGATAAAGCGCATCGACGGCGCGCGGGTGGTGGTGAAGTCCTGGCCCCAGGCGAACGCGGCGGTATTCAGGGTGGTGTGATCGCCCCCGGCTGCCAGCGGTCCGCGAACGGTCTGGCCATTGGCGTTTTTCCACGCGTAGCTATGCAGTTTGCCCCACTGCCAAGCCCGGTGATCGCCACCCAGTTGACCGTCGCCAGCGCTGATCGCCGCCGCGAAACTGCGGGCGAGGATCACGGCCTTGTCTTCTTTCTGTGGCGTGCGAATGTCATCCCAGAACGGACTGTCCTCACGGCCGAGCAAGTGATCGGCCTGGGCCGCGTAAGACAAGTCGCCGTTGGCGATGAACGCTTTCCACGCCGGGCTCGATTCAGGGCCCAGTTCGTCGAGGAAGATCTGTTTCATGCTTTCTTGCAGGAACAGTTCGTAGATCGCCGCATCGGCCGAAGTCGGGCTGAGTTTGCCGTCGAATGCCATCAGGCGGGTGAAGGCCTCGCGGGCCTTGTTGCGCTCCGCTTCCGGCAGGGCGTCGATCGCCTGTTTCAGCGGTTGCTTCATGCCCGGCGCTTCGAACATTTTTTTCAGTTTGGCGGCAAACGTGGTGGTCTGGTCGTACTGCATGGCGATCACGCTGCGGCCGTCATGCTTGCCGCTGCCGGCCAGTTCCGCCAGACGCTCGCCACGTTCCGGCGCCGCCCAGGAGTTCGACAGTTGCATGCCGTAACCGTGAGGAATCACCCGCTGGTTGGCGGTGCCGAGCCAGCCTTGCGCCGGGTCCTGATCGTACGGGTGCAGCATCGGGTCGGCGTAACCGTCCCAATCGTAACGACCTTCCCAGCCCGGCGACGGCAGCAGGCCTTCGCCTTCACGGCGGTTGGGGAAACGCCCGGTGACTTGCCAGCCAATGTTGCTGGCGTCGGCGAACACCATGTTCAGGGCAATGGCGCGGATCTCGCGGCTCGCGTCCGAGGCACGTTCAACGTTCTGCGCACGGGTCAGGTCAAAAAACGCGTCCAGCGACTTGTCGTCGGTGAAGCTCGGTGTTTGCAGGGCCAGGCCAAAACCGTTGCCCTGTGCCGCGGCCTGGGCACTGTTGAGCAGCGCGCCGTGGCGGGTTTCGTACACCGCTTCGCGAATCGGCCGCTGGCCTTTGACGAAATAGGTTTCGTTGCGCACGCCCAGCGGCTGCCATTTGCCATTGACCTCGTAGGTCAGGCTGTTGCCCTGACGACGGATTTTTTCCAGGAACAGGTCCTGGTTGTCGCCGAGCACGCTGGTGGCGCTCCACGCAACTTTGCCGTTGAAGCCGCCGAGCACCATCGGCAAACCGGCAACGGTGACACCGGCGGCCTGATACTTCGGTGCGCGGATCTGTACGAAGGTCCACAGCGACGTTGCCGCCAGTGGGCCATGGCTGTCGCTGGCGAGAAGGCTCTTGCCGCTGCGGCTGCGTTGCGGGGCGATGGCCCAATTGTTCGACGAGGTGGTGCCGAGCAGGTTCAGCGCCGACAGCTGTTGGC
>NZ_QAIU01000317.1:8246-10881 GCF_003061205.1 Pseudomonas sp. HMWF006 | reverse complement strand
GTTCCAGCCCGACCACCACCGCCCCCACCGCCGGCACCAGCGCGGCATTCACTGCCGTGGACACCTTTTCCATCGACGCACTGAACACGTTCATGTTCTGCGCAGCGACTTTCGGCGCGGCGGGCAGGTCGACGGTTTTCGCCGTCTCGCTGACCTCGGTCAATTTGCCTTGAAAGGCTGCCGCCGATTTGATGCCGTCCACAAACGGCGTGATCACGCTGCCGCCCTTGAACAGCCCGCTGATATCCAGCTTGCCAAGGCCGGTCTGTTCGAGGTTTTTCTTGAAACTCTCGACCCTGGCCCGGAGGGCGCCGAGTTTGGGCGACAGCTCATCAATGCCCGTGATCAGCACCGGCGTTTTCACTTTCTTGTCTTCGTCTGCCATCACTGCACCTGCTGCATCGCATTGATCCGTTGCGCGTGCTCCAGCGATTCGCGGAGCACATCCAGTGGCCTGGCCATCATCTGTTCGGGGTCAACCTTCCAGAACCAGGCCAGGTCATAGGCGACGGCGATCAGGTCGGTGATGGCGCCGACGCCGCACTCATGAAAAAACTCGCGACGGCCCAGCTCAGCGCGTTGAGGTCAGCCAGATCGAGCTGGTTGACCGACGACGGCGGAATGCCGGCGCACACGGCGATGTACTTGGCCGCCACATCCATGTCGAGGCTGACTTCTTCGCTCTTGTCGATCTTGTACGGCAGCGCCTTGATCGCTCGCACTTCCTGCACCGTCGGACGGCGCAGGACGAGTTCGGTCAGGGGCTCGCCGTGAGCTTCGATCGCAACCTGAAGCTTCACGGCGCCGCTCATTGCCAGGTCCCCTTGATGCCTTCGAATTTCAGTTCGATGGTGGCGTCATCGCCCTTGGAAACCGGCTCTTCGACCAGGTAGGCACCGGCCAGTACGTAGACTTTGCCGTTGCTGAATTCGCAGGTGACGGTGATGTCGGTGCCTTCGATCAGCTTCTTCAGCGGGAAGTCGGCGGTGTGCAGCGCGGTCACTTTGAACGACGGCGCAATGTCGGTTTCCTTGTAGAAGCCGGGTACGACGGTTTCGCGTTTGACCGCCATCAGCGGGGCTTCGCAGCCGCCGTTGATGGTCAGTTGTGCGCCGTCGACTTTGACGTAGCAGGTGCCTGCAATCAGTTGACCCATGGTGTTACTCCCTTCAATAAAAAGCCCACGCGAGGTGGGCTGAAATCGCACGTTCAGACGCTGTTTTTAAGCGGCGGCGTCGTACTGCAGACGGAATTGGTTGAGCAGTGCGAACACGCGCAGACCGTTGATGTAGTCCGGTGGGAACAGCACGTTCACGCGGCTCGGATCCTGCACGTCGCGCTCGACGATCAGGTGCTCGGCGAACAGCTCAGCGTTCTCCACGTGGCCTTCCAGTTCCAGCTTGGCGTACTGGGCGATCAGCTCGCCGCGAATGGTCGCCGGAGTGACGATCGGCTGGCCGGCGCCGAAACGGGTGCCGTCGGAAGCCAGTTTGTGGCGACCGTATTTGCTGGTGATCACGCTCTGCAGACGACGCACGATGAACGCCGACTGGTGCATGGTTTCGCTGTCCAGATAGGAGTTGTCGGCCTGGCCGTAAGCGTTCTTCTGGTAGGTGGTGATCGAACGCTGGATGCGCACGTAACCGCCTTCGTAGTAGGCCGTGGCGATGCCGTAGTTGAGCAGCGACTGACGCTCGGTCAGGGTAAAACGCTCGCTGGCCGGCGCCGGATCAACGCCCGGCAGGCTGCCGCTTTGCGTCGGACGGCTGGCGTCGGCAGAGATGAACACGGCGGTGCGGGCAGCCAGTGCGGCGGCCTGTACCCAGACCGGTTGCGGCACGCCCGGCTCCAGCGCCTGAATGGTCATGTGCTGATCGTTGCGTGCCTGGCCTGCAGCGACCAGGGTCCCCACAGTGCCGCGTTTGGCACTGTAGACGTGACCGAACAGTTGCTTGGCCCAGGACCAACGACCGGTGCTGTCATCCATGACCGCTTGCCAGGTGTTGAGGGTCGACAGATCGGACCACGGCAGTGCGATGAACTCGAACGGCTCGTCGCCCAGTGCCGCCACGGCAGCGATTTGATCCGGCACGCCAACGCCACCAGTCATCGGGGTAATGGCCGTGACCAGACCCGCCGGCGTTTCTTCGCCATTGCTCTTGCCCAGACGGTTGAATTGCAGGCTGATGTCGTTACCGCTATCGCCGGTCCATTTGGCGCTCAGGGTCACCACGCCTTCGGCGGCCACGGCACTCACTGGCAAATCCGCCGTGGCATTGACTTTGAGCGCCAGCGCGGTGGCGGCCTGTGCGGCAGTCGCGCCGGTGACGACGCTACTCTGAACGCGCACACCGCCGACGTACAGATTGAGCACCCCTGCCTGCGTAGCGGCACCGGTCAGGGTCAGTACGCCTTTGGCGATGCTGCCTTCGCTGTTGTGCAGCGGCAGGCACCAGATTTCACCGACCGGATCGGACTTGCGGAAGGTCTCGTACATCGAGGCGAGCATCGAGCCCTGTCCACCGATGCTTTTGGCCAGCGCCACGCTGGAAACCAGCACCAGTTTGCCGGCATCGGCCGGCGCGATATTGTCGTTGACCTGAGCCACGATCAAACGACGCATGCTCGAACTCGC
>NZ_QAIU01000317.1:0-8236 GCF_003061205.1 Pseudomonas sp. HMWF006 | reverse complement strand
CGGCGTAGAACAGCGGTACACGAATGTCCGCGGGGATGTTGCTGAATCCGATCGCCATTATTTGGCTCCCTGTGGTTTAGCCGCTTTTGCGGTTTTGAGTGTGATGTCGCCGTCGGCCAGACGCCGGCGCCACCAGGCGCTGTCCAGCACTTCACGGCCTTCGAGCGGGAGCAGATCGCCCGCCTCCGGGTCAGGTACGGCACGGCCAATGACCGGCAGCACAGTGATGCGTTTGCTCATGGGGTTACGTCTCCAGAGAAAGTCAGTTCCACGCGCCCATCGGGGCCCGGGCGTTTCAGGTTGGGGTCGGCCGGGTCGATCGCATCGACCCGAACCGTGGCCCCGGTAAAGGACGACAAACCGTCCAGTTCGCGTTCGTGCCAACTCTCCGCAGGCTGACTCGGCAGATTGCGGCCGAGCTGGAACTCGGCAAAAAAGCGCAGCCGGTAGAACCCGCGACTGCTGTTGATCGAGACCATTTCGCCGCCGTCATAGACGATGGCGCCGTAGCCGTCGCCCGGCTTGAACCCGACCAGTGCGCGCCACAGCTCGGCGCGCAGGTCATGCAACAGATCCAGCGCTTTTGTAGCGTCGGTTGCGTCAAGCGCGAGGACGATTTCGAAGCGGTCGCGGATTGGTTGGGCGATGAGGTTTTGCGCGGTGCTGTTGCTGGCCACATCGGCGATTGGCAGCACGTGGGCCGAAGGTGTTGGCAGATCGGTGTTGCCTTGCAGCAAGGCCAGATCGACACCAACGACAATGTGGTTGGCAAGGCCAGGGCATTGCGCACGCAGCTGCGTGAGGATCGGGGTGATCTTCATGAGGGTGTTCCAGATTATGAAAATGACCACAGGCCCCTGTAGGAGTGAGCCTGCTCGCGATTGCGGTGGGTCAGACAGATTGATTTTGACTGTGGCACCGCGATCGCGAGCCGGCTCACCCCTACCAGGGATTCGTGTCGCTGCTGAATCAGTCTTTGGCGGCGGCGTTTGGATCGAGGCCGCTGGCATCGATCACGCAGCGATAGCTGTTCTCGCGATTGCCACTGGCGGTGACCTTGTCGATCGACCAGCGTCCGCGCATGAAGTCCGGCCAGGTGTCATCGAGCAGCACCAGCCCCTCAGCCGCCAGTCGTGGGTCGCCGGGGCAGGTGATCTTCACTTTGTACTTCTGGCGCAGCATCTTGCGCACTTCGCCCTCACCGACGGCGATGGCATCGGCTTCGCTGGGCTGTTTCTGGCGCAGGGTCTTGAACGGCGCAAGCCCCGTTTCGACCCAGCGCAACACGCCCGCAGCACCGTCCCAAAAACACGTCTTGCAGCCCTTGGTCTGCTCGCGAGCGGACTCCTCCAGCGTGGCGCTGATAAACGCGTGATCGCCGGGACGATTGTTGTGGGTGACCGAAAGGGTCACGTCCGCGAGCTTCTGGCCCGATATCGATTTGGTCTGGCCGGGATGGGCCAATACATACATATCGTCGTACGGTTTGGTCACCGCGTTGTACTTTTTCGCCAGGCGCGTCAGAAAGCTCATATCGGTTTCGTTGGACTGGTCGACGTGCTCGATCCTGATCATCGCTACCTCCGGCGCGACGCGTGGTGAAAAGCCATGGGGCGATACCAGTTCGTGAAACAGCGCACCAAATGTGGTCGGGCCATGGCTGGCCGTTCGGCGTTGCTTGAAGCCCGTTTCATCATCCTTGCTGAACGGTGCCGCCGTGGCCACCAGGGTCAGGCGAAACGGGAACAGCGTCGGCGTCAGGCGCGTCACTTTGAACTGGCCCTTGTCGACCATTCCCGACTCCAGATAACCGACCTCAAGGCCGATTTTCCCTCCCAGGTCTGGCAGCCCTTCGAGGCCTTCGAGATCAATCGTCAATGTCAGCTGATCGGATTCGAAACCGGCAGCATCGACGTGCTCCCAACTGATCAGGCGTTGATTGAGCAGATCCTCGTTTGCGCCGTAAATCTTGACGACCGGCGTAAAACCCAGTGCCATGCAACCTCCTTAATCCCAGGCCGTGAACGGTTTGATCGTGGCCGGTTTCGAATCGAGTTCCGGCAGCACGACCCAGACACCTGCAGGCAGAATCGGCCCGTGTTCAGCCAGGGTCGGATTGAGTTTCCACAGGGCTTCTTCGGCAGCGTCATCACTGCGCCCGGTTTCGCGGTAGAGCAACAGATTCACCGAATCACCGGCCACGCTTCGAACCTTACGCATTGTTGAACTCCGCTAATTCGATCACCCACTTGATGACCATTGCGGTGCCATCGTCGATGACTTCGCTTTGGTTTTCCTGGACGCTGTTGATCCGCCACAAACCCCAATTACGACCGATACCGTCAATCAACGGCAGCGGTACACGCGAGGTTTGCAGCGCTCGCAGTTCGTCGAGCCGATCCATGGCCACGGCGTACATGGAAGTACCGGTGATGGTCAGGGTTTCCGGTTTTTGCCCGGCCTGGCTGGACTTGGGTTTGCTGGTCAGGATCGGCAGGTCCGTCCATCCGCCATCGGATTTTCGCGCCAGCGTGCTGTAGGCGAAATTGCGCGACAGGCCGAAGATAAAACTGCCTAGAGCCATTTGTTGTTTCATCAGGCGACTCCATCGCTGAGGGCAGCGTCACGGCGGGTAGCGAGGGGGTTGGTGCCGATAGCAGGCATGTACCCGGTGTCGAAATGGTTTCGTATGACTTGCGCAACCACAGCGCCGATTTTCTCGGAGTTGAGTGCATCGCTGCCGCTGACCTGCACGACTGGTGCATAGGTGTATTGCGGATTCTGCGTCTGAGCGCTGCTCAGTTCCTTGGCCACTTGCGCAGGAGGCGCGAGCTTGTCCTCGGCAGTTTCTCCCCATTTCTGCCCAAGATAGGAGCCGACCGCCCCGCCGATATATGTGCCAATGCCTGGCGCAATGAACGTACCGATCGCGGCGCCAATGGCAGTGCCGGCCAACTCGCCCGCGGCGCCTTTGACGGCCTGATCATCACCTTCACGCCAACCCTTCAAACCCGTGTAAGCGGCATGGGCAAGGGCCAGCGGCGCACCCAGTTTCAACGCCGGCATTGCCTGGGCAAGCCGGGGCATCAAACTGGCGCCCAAGCGCTGGACCGCTGGCACCTGTCGGGCAGCCATTTTCTCGATTGAGCGCGGTGTCCAGCTGCCAATTTTATCTGCCCACATCTCGAGTCCGATCTTGGCATTGTCGATTAAGGGCAGGACTCGTGCCGTAACGCCTCGCAAACGACTGCCGCCAACGGAGCGCGAAGGTGCCTTGGCAGGATTCTGTCGAGCAGGCGAGCGACTGGATTTTTTCTTTTTGCGAGGGCGATCAGCGTCCTCATCCCCGCCAATCACATCACCGATTTCAGGTGGCAATCGGGTAGACGCCAGACGCAACAGTTTTGTCGTAACCGCACCAATCACAGCCGCCGCGCCACTCTTGAGCGCAGCCGTGACAAAGGGCAGGGTGACCGCTCCCAGCACAACTAGTCCGGCGGTGAGGGCCGGGAATGCCTCTGCTGCTGTACTCGCGACATTGACCACCGCCGTCAGCCCGACCGCGAGAGCATCCGTGAGCGGTGCCAGTGCGGTACCAAACGCCGTGGTTAGCCGATTGAGACTCGCATCCAGCGCATTCCAGCGCCCTTGCGAAGTATCACCAAACGCCTCGGCAGTTTTCGTCGCGGCACCACCGCCGGAACCCAGTTCCGAGGTTGCATAATCGTGCTTGTCGGACACTCGCGTGAAGGCTGTCTTGACGTCGTCGGGCTTCTTCAACAACTCAAGAATGCTTGCGCCACTTTCGCCAAACAGCGTCTTCGCCGTGGCTGCGCGTTCGGGCCCGGATTGTTGGTTGAGTGCCACGAGCACCGAATCAATCGCACCTGGCGCATCCGTGCGCATCTTCTCACGCAACGATTCGGGGTCCAGTTGCAACCGGGTCATCGCCGAACGCTGTTCGGTTGACGCAGCGTTTTCTTTGCCGAAGACCGAAGCAAAGCTTTTCAATGCCGCACTGGCACCGTCCTTGTCCGCCCCACTGTTCAACAGCGCAGTGGCGAACGCTGCCACCTGTTCCGGGGTCATTCCCGATGCAACAGCACTCTCGCCCGAGCGCTGAACGACCGAACCAATATCGGCGGCCTTGGCATCCAGACCGCTGCTCCCCAGATAACTGATCGCGTCGGCCAGATCCTGGCCTTGGTATCGATCCAGTTTCAAGGAGGAACGCCAGACGGCGAGCATTTCCCCCGCGGCCTTGACATCCATGCGGAAGGCCGTGGCATTGATCGCTGCATCGCCGGAATAGGCCCTTAGCTCTGCAGCCCGCTGATCCCCCTTGGTGCCGTCGGCAATACCGGATCGCGCCCCGACCTGCTGCACTTGCAGAAGATCCGCACCGGTCGCGCCACTGGCCGCGATCGGCCGCTGAGTTGCCAGTTCGAGGGTTTGCTCTGAGTGTGCTTGAAGCTGCTCTTTGTTGAGTCCGATCAACTGATTGAGCTCAACCAGTGCGGTCTCGCTAGCCATCGACGATTGCAGGCTTTTCGGTGGCGGGCTCTGCTCGATTTCCGCCTTGAGTTTTGACTTCGGCTCACTATTGGCAGCCGGGGCCGCCGCCACGACCTTGAACAACGACTGCTGGCTGACCAGCAGCTCCCGCAGCTTGATCTGCTCCTGAGTCAGCAAACGAATAGCATTACTTGCCAGTGCCAATGTCAGGTTCAAATCCCGCAGCGGTTTGCCGAGGTTATCGAGCAGCGCCAATCCGCCCGTGGTATTGCCGCTCTCACCGGCGTATGTGAGCGCATATTTGTTTTCTGCCATGCCGCTCTACTCCTGTTTCACGCCAAGGCGAGTGATCGCTATGTCGTAGCGGCGCAACGCCTTTTCGGCGTCCCATTCCAGAATCTCCGCTTCACTTACCGGGTAAATGAGCGGGACGATATCGAGGATTACTTCGATGTCGCGTTCCGAAAGTAGGCCGCCGGCTGGTTTAAAAAATCGTCGATGCGCACCTGCAACTGCGTCCAGTCAGGGACGCTCAAGTGGGCCAGATCGGGGATCATCAGACCGGTGCAGTGGGCGGTGATGAACTCGGCGCGTTCCTTGGCCGTTTTCAGTTTTTTCATCACTTTGGTGGCGCGCAGCGCGGGCATTTCCAGCGACAGCGAGGTCACGGTGCGGCCGGTCACGGCAAGCGGTTGCAGCAGTTGCACCTGGTCAGGATCGGCGGACTTTTCCGCGTCCTCGACCTGCTCCAGAAAGTACGACGCCGGACGGGTCGACATCTCGTGCACGTATTGGGCAATGCTCACGTAATCCGGACGTTTGAGCTGATCGAGTTCCTTGACCGACAGGCCAGTGGCGAGCAGCGCCAGTTCGAAGAACTGATCGTCTTCATCATCGCCGGCGCGTTCCAGTGCTTCTTTTTGTGCGGCGTAGAACAGTGGCTTGAGCTGGATCTGCTCGATCTGCGCGCCGTCATCGCCGGTGATCGGCGACAGCAGGTCATGCTGGGGTGGCATCCACGACATGTATGAATTCCTTGGTGATTCGTAAAGATCCACTGTGGGAGCGAGCTTGCTCGCGAAAGCGGAGTGGCATGCAACATTGCTGTCGACTGACTTGAAGCCTTCGCGAGCAAGCTCGCTCCCACAGGGTTTGGTGATTGCCTTCAGCCGTGGCTTACGGCATCAGCACCGCACGACGGGCATCACCGAGGATGTCGACGCCGTTGAGCACGAACTTCTGGGTGCGTACGTCGATGTCGATCACCGGGATGCCGTTTTCCAGGCGGGTGTAGGTACGGCAGGAGAAGTCCAGCGTCGTCAGGGCTTTGCCACCCATTTTGATGGCGTCCTCACCCATGGTTTTGAGCTTGCCGCCGATGGTGTGATAGGTGAACCAGGTGTTGCCGTCCTGATCCTGACCGGCTTCACGCACGTTCAGCAGAATGTCGTCGCCCAATTTCACACCCATGGCGAGCAACACTTCGGCGCCCGTGCCCTGCAGCTTGATCTGAGCATTCAGTGGCTTGGCGCTCTTGGCCATTTCCTCAACGATGAAGCGCCCGCCCGTCATGCTCTCCATGTCGAAGTCGATTTTCGGCGGGGTGAATTCCTCCACGGTCGCCGACAGCGGCAGGCCTTGCAGGGTGGCCGCGATGGCCTGTCTTACGCGGTTGGTAAACATTAGAGAACGTCCTCCAGGAACTGCTCGATGATTTCATCGCGGGCGTTGAGTTGATAAACCATGTGTTCGTTCGGCGCGTAACGGCCGTAGTCGATGACCACGTACCAGGTGCCGTTCTTGTACTTCTCGACGCTGTTGAGTTCCGGGTGCAGGTACACGCTGCCGCCCGGAATGGTTTCGTCGGCGACCAGGGTTTGCAGCCAGTCGTTGATGCGCTTGACCTCTTGATCCATGAAGGACTTGGTCAGGTTCTTGGCCATGGCTTTCTGGCCGGCCTTGACCAGCTTGCGGCTAATTGCATCTTCGAGGCCGACGTAGCTGATGAACTTGCCGGTGATCGAGCGGTTACCCAGCAGCGAGAAGCCGCCAAGGACGGTGCGGGCGTAGTAGCTGACGCCGTAGCGGTTAAGCAGATCGCCTTCGGTGGAGGTGTCGAGGATGTTGTATTCAACGACCCGCGACACGTCTTCGGCGTAGGTCACCTGGTTGCCCGGGCTCTCCCACTGCTTGACCTTGGCCAGCGCGGCAATCGCCAGGCTGGACGGTGCGAGGAAGACATTTTTCTTCGCTGCTTTCGAGTACACGGCCGGCATGTTGTGCACCACCAGGCAACGGTCGAAACCGAGATCCGCACCGCCCAGTTCCTGGCTGTAGGTCACTTGATCGGCGACCGAGGCATCCTTGCCATCCAGCACCACACGGGCCTTGATGCGCTTGCCGAACGAGGCGAACTCGCTGGCCACCGCTTTGGTGCCGGTGAAGCCCGGCGCGCCGATGATGGTCAGGTCTTCCGGGACACTGCCCAGCGCGGCCAGACCGAGCTTGCGGCCGGTGGCTGGATCGACGCCGCCGATCACCGCGTTAACGGTGTCAGCCGGGGTCGCGCCCGCTTCGACAATCACCACGTACACCGGCACCTTGACCACTTTGAGGATCTGGTAAACCGCGTGGTACAGGGTGCCCTCTTCCGAACCGGTCGGATCGAGCAGCGCATGGGTGGTGAAGCTGTTGATGCGGAACGGAGCGTTACGCGGAATCAGCGGATCGGCTTTCGGCGCGGTGCCGACCAGACCGATGACGTTGTCACCCAGGCCACCCATGGCCTCGGGGGATTCGGTGGCATTGACGGTAATGCCGTTGTGCTCGAAGTTCAGAACCTCAGCCATAGTTAGTCAGCCTTCTTGGCAGCGGCCTTTTTGGCCTGGGTGGTGGGGGTTTTCAGTTCCAGTCGACCGGCGCTGTGCAAGGCACTGGCCTCGACGTCGAGCAGATCAAGGTCTTGACCGACGCTCGACCAGTGCCCACCGCCGGTGGGGAATGGGACGAGCACGGTGTAGGTTTGGCGGGTTGCCATTTTTCGTTTCTCCATAAACGGGAAAGCCCCTCGTGGGGAGGGGCTTTGGCGGGTGTTGAGTTGTATTAAGCGGATAAGAAAACGCCCCGGGGTGCGGGGCGTTTATTGAAGCGTCACAAACCGGGCTCAGGCACTGGCGGTACATCTGGCCAGCCCTCAGTCAGCATTTCGGGACGATAATTTCCACTGTCGATTGCCAGCAGCAACTCGCGCTCGCGGTCAAAGCAAGCCTGGACATGAGTGCGTACAGCCTTGGCAATTGCGAGAATTCGCGGCGCATCAATTTCGACGAAGCCATTGGCTGACTTGAAGTTGCATCGGTATTCCGGATCGACGATTGCCGACAAGCCCATTCCAGCAATCAGCGTCTGGCTGTCACGAGTGGTTTCGATGGTTAATCCGTCGACAATGACGCCACCGGCTTCGTGCATGAAGCGTTCGGCGGCAATAGCGACCGCTTGAGTTTCAGGCGTGGCTGTTATCGGTAGCTCGGGCGAAAACAACCACTCCCCGCCTTGCTCTTTCGCCAGCCAGCCTTGACGGGGAAGTGGATCGAGATGATCGACGCACACCCACACCAGCGTCGGCGGATACATCGTCGAAATATCACCGTTGGTTTCGATTTGCTCGACAACCTTGTCGGCATAAATACGAACATAGACGCTCATCAGGTCCACTCCTCGA
>NZ_QAIU01000316.1:3899-9134 GCF_003061205.1 Pseudomonas sp. HMWF006 | reverse complement strand
GTACATCCGGGCGGGCGGACAAAATGCTCGCAATGACCTGATCGACCGATTGAAGGCGGCGGGCATCGGACACGTCAGCAGCCTGACCCGCGCCAGCGTTGTCTGAGCCAGTGCGCCACTTGACCGCCGGCAAGTGGCCTCCCTCTCAGTAGGGTTCTGCGACCCGCCGGTATGGATAGTTCGGTTCTTCGTAGTTGCCCGGTTTCTGCCGTTTGGGCAGCGTCACCTTCTCGCGCTTCACGTCTTCATACGGAATGCGACTGAGCAGATCGGTGATGATGTTCAGGCGTGCACGGCGCTTGTCGTTGGAATCGGCGACCAGCCACGGTGCGTGTTCGGTGTCGGAGCGCTTGAACATTTCGTCCCGCGCTCGTGAGTAGTCGTACCAGCGGCTGTAGGACTTGAGATCCATTGGGGTCAGTTTCCAGATCTTGCGCCCATCGTTGATCCGCGCCTCAAGCCGGCGGGTCTGTTCTTCGGGGCTGACTTCCAGCCAGTACTTGAGCAGGATCACGCCAGACTGGACGATCGTGTGCTCCACCCACGGGATGGAGTTGAGGAACTTGTCGGCCTGCTCCTCGGTGCAGAACCCCATTACACGCTCGACGCCGGCGCGG
This sequence comes from Pseudomonas sp. HMWF006, assembly GCF_003061205.1. NCBI lineage: Bacteria > Pseudomonadati > Pseudomonadota > Gammaproteobacteria > Pseudomonadales > Pseudomonadaceae > Pseudomonas > Pseudomonas sp. HMWF006. The sequence continues at coordinate 8,517 of NZ_QAIU01000316.1, read as the reverse complement.
TTGTACCAGCTGCGATCAAAAATCACCACTTCGCCACCCGCCGGTAAATGCGGCAGGTAACGCTGCACGTGCATCTGGCTCTTTTCACGGTCGGTCGGCGCGGGCAGCGCCACCACACGAAAGACCCGCGGGCTGACGCGCTCGGTGATCGCCTTGATCACCCCGCCCTTGCCGGCGCCGTCGCGGCCTTCAAACACGATGCAGACCTTGGCGCCGCTGGCAATGACCCACTCCTGCAACTTGACCAGTTCGACGTGCAGCTTGCGCAACTGCGCAAGGTAGTCCTTGTTGTTCAACTTCGGACGTTCAGATGCCTTGGCGGCCTTCTTTTTGTCTTTTGCCATGACCGAGCCCTCATGAAACACGACCGCAATGAAATGTTGATTGACCGGGCAATCCAGACACGTGAGGTTAGTTCATGACCGGCCGTTTGCCATGGCCTGGCAAAAAAGCACAGTCGCCATGTGTTTCCCTGGATCTTTCTTGCGTCGCACTGTTCATTGCCCGTTCCCCTCTGCCTGGAGTTTTCTCGATGTCCGCGTCCAAATCCCTGCCCGCCGCCCTGCTGGGCCTCGCCCTCGCCTGCCCGGCACTGGCCGAGACTCAAGGTCTGGAACTGGGGCAAGTGCTGATTTCGGCGCAGGATCAAAACGCTGCGGACGCTTCGATTGAAGAGGCCAGGGCCCGCCTCGAACAGGTGCCCGGCGGCACCAATGTGGTCGACATGCGCCAGCCCTTGCAGGGTCGCGTGGCGAGCAACCAGGATGTGCTGGCGTATCAGCCGGGTGTGTATGCGCAGTCGGCGGGCAACGAAGGCGTGAAGATTTCCATCCGCGGTTCGGGCATCAACCGGGCGCCGGGCGCGCACGCGTCGGGGCTGTACACGATGCTCGACGGCTTGCCGCTGACGGGCCCCGGTGGCACGCCTTACGAATTGCTCGAACCGCTGTGGGTCGATCACGTTGAAGTGTTGCGCGGTGCCAACGGCTTTGACCGGGGCTCTCTGGCGCTGGGCGGCGCCATCGACTACGTCAGCCACACCGGCTACGACGCGCCGAAGCTGCAAGTGCGCTACGCCACCGGCAGCCACGGCTATCAACAGCGCCAGATCAGCTCCGGGCAAGTATTGGGCGACTTCGATTACTACGTGTCGCTGACCGATGCCAACGCCGACGGCTATCAGGATCACACCGCCAGCGAGAGCAAAGGCGTAATCGCCAACTTCGGCTATCGCTTCAATCCGAACCTGGAAACGCGCTTCTACATCCGTTACCGCGAAACCGACAACGACCTCGCCGGCCGCGTGACCAAGCACGCCATCGAACACTCGCCTCGCGCGGCCAATCCGTCCTATGTGGCGCGTGACGACAGCCGCAAGCAGCCGGGCAGCACCTTCATCGGTAACAAGACCACCTACTACATCGACGACGATTCGAGCATTCAGACCGGCCTCGTCTACCACGATTACCCGATGGATTTGCGCGAAGGCCCGAACCGCTTGAAAGTCGCCTATACCGACGTCAGCGGCACGTTCGACTACAAACGCCGTGACACGATTTTCGGCATGGAAAGCCGCAGCACCGTTGGCCTGCGCGTGACCAAACACCTGCCCAATGACGGAGCCAGCGAGTTCGTGCGCATCCCCACCGCTCCGAACACCATCAATTACGTGCCGGGCACACACATGCGCAACTTCACCTATCAAGGTTCGGACACCGTTCTGCACGCCGGCAACGACCTGGAAATCGCCGATGACCTGTGGCTGACCACTGGCCTCGCGGCAATCTACACCCGCCGCGAAAGCGCCGTGACCCTGCCGCAAAGCGGCGGCAAAACCAGCATGAACGACTGGGATTACGCGCCGCGCATCGGCCTGCGCTATCAGGTCACGCCGGACTTGCAACTGTTCGGCAACCTCAGCCGCTCGGTCGAAGCACCGCACCCGTGGTCGCTGATCTACAGCTCCAATGTGCGTTTCCCGGCCGGCAATGGCGCGGCGACCGGCACGCAAAAAGACCCGATCAAACTGCAGAACCAGACCGCTACCACCCTTGAACTGGGCGGACGTGGCGAGAGTGCCGCCGGTGAGTGGAGTCTGGCGTGGTACTACGCGCAAGTGCGCCACGAATTGCTGTCGGTATTGCCGGACGCCAACGCCGTCACGCCTTACGAACTCAATGCCAGCCCTACCGTTCACCAAGGGGTCGAGGCAAGCCTGAACAGCAAACTCTGGTCCGCCGCTGATGGTCGCCGGTTGAGCCTGCGCCAGGCCTACACCTTCAGCGACTTCCACTATCGCGATGATGATCGCTTCGGCGACAACCGCTTGCCGGGGCTGCCAATGCACTACTACCAGGGTGAGTTGCGCTATGACTGGCCACAGGGCTTCTTCGCGGCGCTCAATACGCAACTGGTATCGAAAGTCGCCGTGGATTACGCCAACAGTTACTACGCCGATCCCTATGCGCTGTTCGGCGCAACGCTGGGCTATAACGCGCCCAAGGGCGACTGGCAGACGTGGCTGGACATGCGCAATCTGACCAACCAACACTACGCCGCTACAGTTACGCCGGGATATGACGATAAAGGACTGGACGCCGCGCGTTCGACACCGGGTGAAGGCATGGGGGTTTACCTCGGCGTGTCGTGGAATCTGCTCTGACCCACCGGCAAGCTCTGCGTAACGCTGCGTTCCCTTGGCTTGTTCTTTGCCGATCATTTTTCAGAGAGTCACGGACAGACATCATGGGCACACCGTCAGAAAACCCACTCGAAACAAGCCTCAGGCTGGCCGCCGACGAACCGGCGCATCGTCCCGAGTTCTTCAAGACTTTGTTGAACTCACCGGTTTATATCCTCGGCACGACGGGCACAGCGGACGGCCTGGTCAATCTCGAGGCCGGCAGCAACGTCAGCATCGCCCATTGGCAGAAAGCGGACGGCACGTCGGTCATTCCGTTCTTTTCGTCGCTGGCAACGCTGCAACAATCAATCGACGGCGAGGAAAGTTATCTGGAGCTGCCCGCCAGGGCCCTGTTCGAGATGACCCAGGGTGCGCACCTGTTCCTGAATCCCAAGTCGCTTTATGGCAAAGAGTTTTTCCCCGAAGAAGTGCGCAATCTGCTCAGCGATGAAGTCGGCCAGAAAGCCACCTCGCGCACTGTCGAAAAAGAAACCAGTGTATTGCTCGGCCAGCCTGCGCATTACCCGTCAACCCTGGTCAACTCGCTGAAGCAGTTACTGGCCAAACACCGCAACGTGAAGCGCGCTTTTCTCGCGCTGATGCACGACACCTCGCTAGATGAAAAACCGCACCTGATCGTGGGAATTGAGGTCGACGGCGACTTCGAGCAGGTCATGCGCGAAGCGGGGAACGTCGCGGCAGATACGGCACCGGCTGGCGAAGCCGTTGATCTGTGTCGCGTGTGTCCCGGCGAGACGGGGCTGAGCGAATATTTCCTCACGCAAACCACACCCTTCTACGAACGCAAAGCGGGCAACAAACTGCTGTCATTCCTTGGTTTTGGCCGGGCGTGAGAGCGACTGTCGTTGACGTTTTCTTCGCCTAGGCCGCCTGTAGCGGACCTGCAAAATCACTGTTGGTTGTACAACATCAAAGTCAATCAGGTTCCATTGATGAAAAAAATCCTGCTTCCTCTCGTCGCCGCCCTGCTATGCCTGCAAGGTTGTGCGGAAATGCCTGCGTATTCCAACGTCGGTGCTGTCACGGCGGTCGACGAATCGCGCTATACCGTCGTCGAAACCGACACTTATGCCGGCCGTCCCCAGCGCCACTTCGCCGATCTGCAGCCGGACCTGAACATCATCCGGATCAACGACGAAAAAGTCGGCAACATTCCCTTTTCCACGTACTACTACAAGAACGACTCCCCGCAGCGCGCGGTGCTCAAGCCGGGCACCTACACCATTCAGCTGGAATACCGCCTGCCGCGACAATTTCTGTTTGCGGACTTGAAGTTCGACGGCAAGCCGGGGCAGAAAATCATGGCCCGCTCGAAATACGTGGGCCTCAATCGTCTGAAAGTCTGGCTCGAAGATGCTGCCACCGGGGAAGTGCTGAGCACGATGGACGACTGAGGATCAGGACAGCGCCGCACACGCGATCAACGCCGTCCCGACGGCCATCCGCGGTCATGCAAAAAGTTACTGGGCAGCCGTGAAAGCGTTTGCGTTTTCGCGGTGAACCCCTGACCTTATTGCGCAAATGGCCGGGTTTGTGACGGAGAAGCGCCCCCATGAATAAGGTTTGCGTACCCGCGTCCGGCGAGCCATTGTCGACGCCCCAGCCGATCAGCCTGCGCGAGGCGTTCTGGTTCTGGCTGAAGCTGGGGTTCATCAGCTTCGGCGGACCGGCCGGGCAGATTTCGATCATGCACCAGGAACTGGTAGAGCGCCGGCGCTGGATTTCCGAGCGCCGCTTTCTGCATGCGCTGAACTACTGCATGTTGCTGCCCGGGCCAGAAGCCCAGCAATTGGCGACCTACATCGGCTGGCTCATGCACCGAACCTGGGGCGGGGTGATTGCAGGCGCACTGTTCGTGCTGCCTTCGCTGTTCATCCTGATCGCGCTGTCATGGATGTACATCGCCTTCGGCGA
>NZ_QAIU01000316.1:0-3863 GCF_003061205.1 Pseudomonas sp. HMWF006 | reverse complement strand
GCTCGCGGGCATTGAAGAACAACTGGCTGTGGGCGATTGCGGCAGCCTCATTTACTGCGATCTTCGCGCTCAATGTGCCGTTTCCGCTGATCGTCCTGGGCGCAGCAGTGATCGGCTACGTCGGCGGGCGCCTGGCACCCGAGAAGTTCAGAGCCGGCGGCCACAGCGCCGCAAAAAAATCCTACGGCCCGGCGTTGATCGACGACGACACGCCTCCACCTGATCATGCCCGATTCAACTGGCTGAAGCTGCTGGCAATTACCTTGACCGGCGCCGCACTGTGGGCGCTGCCAATGATAATCCTGACCACGCTCTTTGGCTGGGAAGGCACGCTGACCCAGATGAGCTGGTTCTTCACCAAAGCCGCACTGCTGACCTTCGGCGGTGCCTACGCGGTGCTGCCCTATGTTTACCAGGGCGCGGTCAGCCACTATGGCTGGCTGACCCCGACACAGATGATCGACGGCCTGGCACTGGGGGAAACCACACCCGGGCCACTGATCATGGTGGTAGCGTTCGTGGCTTTTGTCGGGGCGTATGTCTCGCAGGTATTCGGGCCCGATCAGGTTTTTCTCGCGGGCGCCGTCGCCGCCGCCCTGGTGACCTGGTTCACCTTCCTGCCCTCGTTCCTGTTCATTCTCGCCGGTGGCCCGCTGGTGGAATCGACCCACAACGAACTCAAGTTCACCGCGCCGCTCACCGCGATAACGGCCGCCGTCGTCGGGGTGATCCTCAATCTGGCGTGTTTCTTCGGTTACCACGTGCTCTGGCCAACGGGATTCAGCGGCCACCTCGACTGGCCCTCGGCACTGATCGCCATCGCGGCGGCGATTGCCTTGTTCCGCTTCAAGCGCGGCGTTATCCAGGTGTTGCTGGCCTGTGCGCTTGTCGGGATGGTCGTCCATCTGCTGCGCTAGGGGGCAGCCGTGAATGCGCCGCCCTCACGGGCACAGCTTGAGCGAGCACACTACGGCGCTTCAAGCGTGCGCTTCAACCGACGCAGATCCCGATTGACGATCACTCTGTGCGCCAGCCCCACCGGTAGCATGTACAGACGCCCAAAGGCGTTATGGGTAACGACGGATGAGGTGACCGTGAGCACTCGCTCGTCGATCGAAAGGCAAATCATCACATCCAGGTGCCGGTCACGTTCGGTCAGCACCAACACGTCGGGCGCACAGTGCTCCACCCGAAAGAAATCCAGAGAATCGCCAACCGCAACGGTTGCGCGTCTGGCGCCTGAGAATCCACCGATACGCTTGACCCCGAATAACGAGGAAATCGCGTCCCTCGCGCGAAACGCCAGGCGCATGAACAACCCCGGCTTGGCGGTCATGTGGTTCCAGGCATCAAGTGCGCTGAGCTCGACAGGCAGCACAACCGACCGGCGATCAAAGTAATCGAGATCGGCCACGGCCCGCAGGGTGTGAACAGATGATGAGGTCGCCAACGATAATCCCTTTCATAGGCTCGATTGCCCTTTGCGATGAAATGCCAAAGGTTCAGGGCGCCATGCTACGTCATCCTGATCGAGATCGCTGAGCGGTCAAGAGCCACCCCGGCGGTGGCTCTCGCTGCAACGGGCTTCAGCCCCGCCGCTCACGCGCGCTTGGGCAGTTTCCAGTTCGGCCGGATGAAATGGCAGGTGTAGCCATTGGGAATGCGCTCGAGGTAATCCTGATGCTCCGGTTCCGCCTCCCAGAACGGCCCCGCCGGTTCGATTTCGGTGACCGCCGGGCCCGGCCACAGTTTTGAAGCATCGACGTCGGCAGTGGTGTCCTCGGCGATGGCGCGTTGTGCTTCGCTGAGGTAATAAATCGCCGAACGATAGCTGCGGCCAAGGTCATTGCCCTGACGGTTGGGCGTGCTCGGGTCGTGAATCTGGAAGAAGAATTCAAGGATCTGCCGGTAGCTGATCACCGCAGGATCGAAGACGATTTCGATCGCTTCGGCGTGATCGCCATGGTTGCGGTACGTGGCATTCGGCACATCGCCGCCGGTATAACCGACGCGGGTGTGCAGCACGCCGGGATAGCGCCGCAGCAAGTCCTGCATGCCCCAGAAGCAGCCGCCGGCGAGAATGGCGGTTTCGGTTTGAGTAGTCATGGTCTGGCGTTCCTCTCGAAGGCATGGGGGAACTACTGTTATGTGGGCATATGGGCTGATTCCAAGGGGCGGCGTCAACAGCTCTGGCGTTTCGCGGCCTGATTGGCTTCTTCAAGCAAAGCCCCGGTGATACGCCGCCCGTGGTAATCACTGACAAAGTCATTGATCCGGTTAGCCAGGTGCTGAATGGAAAGCCAGCCCAGGCCGTGGTTATCACGTAATTTGACCGAAACGCCCATCGACTCCCGACGTTCAGGAGTAAATCCCTGGGAAATTTCCTACACGCCAGCGGGAAGCCGGCTATTCGGTGCGCGTCCCGTGATCCTGATAATTCCGCCCTTCGTTGGCCGACGCCAACAACGTCCAGATGCAGTCAGTCTGCATTGAATGGCCGTTTTCTTCTCAGGAGGGCACATACCATGAAGATCGGGTTACGGATGCTGGGCGGGCTTGGCGCAACGGCGTTGATGTTGACGGCGGCACCGGCGATGGCGGCTTGCACCTGGGCGACGGGCAACAATACGGTCAAGCAGTTGACGCTCACCGGCGGCGCAGTGTTCGCGCCGCGAGACGTGCCGATCGGCACCACGTTGAACAGCAATGGCACGATGCGTCAGCTGAATTTCGGTGACACCTTGCTCTGTTATGGCACGGCGACCTATAACACGGCACTGGTCGGTCCGGTGGCGGTGAACATTCCGGTGGACGTGCTGGATGTGCCGGCCAATGCCTTGCTGCAGACCAACGTGCCCGGTATTGGCCTGGCCATCTACATGACCGGTTTCGCTGCCGCATGGATTACGCCGCCGGGCAACCCCAGCCGATTCATTCCCTTCAACATGAATCGCACCGCCCCCAGCCAGGCGAACATGAGCCAGGCGATGATGCGTTATGCGCTGATCAAGACCGGGGACATCGCGCCCGGTACCCACACCATCAACCAACTGGTCGCCACTGGCACTTCGGATATGGGGCCAATGTTCGACCTGACTTTCACCGCCACCGTGACCCTGGCCGGCTGCTCTCTGCCCGCCGCACCGGGCAACCAGATCAATGTGCCGATGGGCACCTGGGAAAAACGCGTATTCAACGGCAAGAACTCCACCACCCAGGCCCAGCCGTTCGCCATTAACCTCAACGCCTGCATCGCCGGCAATAACTACCCGTCCAACACCAACGGCTACTTCAATGGCAACTTCGCCAACATTCAGATCGACGCCGACAAGACATCGACCATCCTCGACGCGGCCAACGGTGTCTTGAGCCTGTCGACCGATTCGACGGCTCAGGGCGTGGCGATCCAGGTGTTGCAGGACAACGGCTCGCCGATGAATCTGGGGCAGCCCGTGCAGCTCAACCGCATCGTCAACGGCGTGACGTCAGTACCGCTCAAGGCCCGTTATATCCAGACCGGCGATGGACCGACGCCGCAGCCCGGTACCGCCAATGGCCATGCGAGTTTCACCGTGACCTATCGCTGAACCCGGCTAAAAAATCGACCTGTGTTTGCCGACGCTCCCCCTTTGCAATCGCCGATTCCGTGCGGTGCCAAAGGCGGGGCGTTTTTTTTGGCGACAACTTATTGATCGCGCAGCAGCGCTGGGAAATTTCCTACAAGCAAAGGGATTTTCCCTACATAGCGCTCTCATCAACGTCCAGATAATGAGCCTCAGACGCCACGCTCTGCCCCCGACGGGATGGCGACGTCGATCCGTCTCAGGGCCTTCGGGCTTGCGGACATTTATTCAATATCTGGA
>NZ_QAIU01000315.1:0-4544 GCF_003061205.1 Pseudomonas sp. HMWF006 | reverse complement strand
AGTGGATGCCCCTCGGCCAGTTTTTCCAGTCGATCGGCGCGGAGCGCAAACAGGTCAGGCGGCGGCAGATGCAGAAACGGCGGCGAACTGGCCGCCGCCTCGATGTCCCCGGCTTCAAGAATGGTTGCCAAAGGTCAGCCCTTTTTGGTGATCGGTCGTTCCGGCACGTCCGGACGGCGTTCGTCGCGAGTGATTTCGCGGTACCAGAGTTCATGGTGTTTCTTCGCCCAGGCGCGACTGACCCAGCCGTGCAGCATCGCGTCCACCGAGCCCTTGATCCACAGCCCGGCGTAAATGTGAATGATGATGCTCAGGATCAGCACAAACCCCGCCAGCGCATGCAAGAGCATCGCCCAGCGGATCACGGTGATGCCGAAATACGCACTGAACCAGGCCCGCCAGATCACCAGCCCGGTGAACAGCAACGCGAACATGCACAGGAGTAAAGTCCAGAACAGCAGCTTCTGCCCGGCGTTGTACTTGCCCACCGGCGGCACGCTTTCTTCGTCGTTGACCATCACCCGATTGATCCGCCGCAGCCACCGCCGGTCATTGGCGATGAAGAAATTGCTGCGCCAGAAGCTGAACACCAGGCCAAGGAACAACACGAACATGGCGATGCCCATGTACGGATGCAGAATCCGTGTCCATGGCCCGCCGCCGAACAGATTGGTCAGCCAGAACATCGACGGATGGAACAACGCCAGCCCCGACAGCCCGGCCATGAAAAACAGAATCGCCACCAGCCAGTGATTGGTGCGCTGGTTGGCGGTGTAACGCAGGATCGTCTTGTTGCTCATGGCCGGTCCTCCCCACGTGGATCGAAGGTGTGCACCGCCGGATCGACGGTATGCACCGAGGTGTCGGGCGGCGTTGGATGGTCATCCTCCTCGACCCGGTTCGGCCCGATGCGCACATAGTGGAAGAACCCGGCCAGCACCGCCGCGCCCATTGCCAGCAGGCCCAGGGGCTTGCTGATGCCTTTCCACAGGCCCACCAACGGACTGATGGCCGGCGCATCCGGCAACCCGGCGTAGATCTTCGGCGTGTCGGCATGGTGCAGCACGTACATCACATGGGTGCCGCCGACGCCTTCCGGGTCGTACAGGCCGGCATTGTCGAAGCCACGGCTTTTCAGGTCGACGATGCGTTCGGCGGCGTGTTCCTTCATGTCTTCCTTGGTGCCGAAGACGATGGCGCCGGTCGGGCAGGTTTTCACGCAGGCCGGTTCCAGCCCCACCGCCACCCGATCCGAACACAACGTGCATTTGTAGGCCTTGTGATCCTTCTGCGAAATCCGCGGAATGTTGAACGGGCAACCGGTGATGCAATAGCCGCAGCCGATGCAGTGGTCCTGATCGAAATCGACGATGCCGTTGGCGTGCTTGATAATCGCCCCCGGACTCGGGCAGGCCGCCAGGCAACCGGGCTCGGCACAGTGCATGCAGCCGTCCTTGCGGATCAACCATTCGAGGTTGCCGGCGTCGGTTTCGTGCTCGGTGAAGCGCATCAACGTCCAGGTTTCGGCGCTCAGGTCTTGCGGATTGTCGTAGGTGCCGTGGTTGTGGCCCACCTCGTCGCGCAGCTCGTTCCATTCCGAGCACGCGACTTGGCAGGCCTTGCAGCCAATGCATTTGGTGGTGTCGATCAGCTTCGCCACCTCCTGCTGATTCCTCACCGAGGGTGGCACCGTGGTGGTGGCCGAGCGGGCAATGATGTCTTGGCTGGCCATTTAAAGATTCTCCATCAGAGCTTCTCCACGTTGACCAGGAATGACTTGGATTCCGGGGTCTGGGTGTTGCCATCGCCGAGGAACGGCACCAGGGTGTTGGTCAGGTAACCGTGACGCGTCAGGCCGGTGAACCCCCAGTGCAGCGGGATGCCGATCTGATGCACGACCTTGCCGTTGACCTGCAACGGCCGGATCCTTTTGGTCACCACCGCCACCGCTTCGATGAACCCGCGTTTACAGCTGACGCGCACGCGATCACCGGCGGCAATGCCCTTCTCTTTCGCCAGCACTTCGCCGATCTCGACGAACTGCTCGGGCTGGGCAATCGCATTCAATTTGCAATGCTTGCTCCAGAAGTGGAAATGCTCGGTCAGCCGGTAACTGGTGCCGGCGTACGGGAAGTCCTTGGCTTCGCCGAGGCTTTCCCAAACCGAATCGAAGATCCGCGCCGCCGGGTTACTGGTGGCCTTCTTGTTTTGCGGGTGCAGCGGGTTGATGCCGATCGGCGTTTCGAACGGCTCGTAGTGCTCGGGGAATGGCCCCTCGTTCATCTTGTCGACGGCAAAGAACCGCGCCACGCCTTCGGGGTTCATGATGAACGGGTTCATCCCGGCTTCCGGCGGCACGTCGGCCTTGTAGTCCGGCACATCGGTACCGCCCCAGGCCTTGCCGTTCCACCACACCAGACGTTTTTTCGGGTCCCACGGTTTGCCGGCGACATCCGCCGAAGCACGGTTGTAGAGAATCCGCCGGTTGGCCGGCCACGCCCATGCCCAACCCAGATGCTGATGCATGCCATAGGGATCGGCGTTATCACGCCGGGCCATCTGATTACCGGCTTCGGTCCAGCTGCCGGCGAAAATCCAGCAGCCGGATGCGGTACTGCCGTCATCCTTGAGCAAGCCGAAACCCGCCAGTTGCGTGCCGGCCTTGACCGCGACGCCGGTGGCATCGGTGAAGTCGGCGACGGCGCTGCCGTTGATCTCCTTGGCCAGTTCTTCGGGCGAAGGCTCGTCGGGGATCTTGTACGGCCACGACAGCTTCAGCAGTGGATCGGGGAACTTGCCGCCCTCGGCCTGATAGCGCTTGCGCAGGCGCAGGAACAGCTCGCTCATGATGCGAATGTCGGTCTGCGCTTCGCCTGGGCCATCGGCACCTTTCCAGTGCCATTGCAGCCAGCGGCTGCTGTTGACCAGCGAACCGTCCTCTTCGGCAAAACAGGTGGTGGGCAGGCGAATGACTTCGGTCTGGATCTCGGCGCTTTTCACGTCGTTGTACGGCCCGACGTTGTGCCAGAACTCCGAGGTTTCGGTGGCCAGCGGGTCCATCACCACCAGCCATTTCAGTTTGGCCAGTGCGCCCATCACCCGGTTCTTGTCCGGCAGTGCAGCGATCGGGTTAAAACCCTGGCAGAAGTAACCGTTGACCTTGCCCTGGCTCATCAGGTCGAACATCTTCAGGACGTCGTAGTTGGGGATGTCCAGTTTCGGCAGATGGTCGTAGCACCAATTGTTCTCGACGGTGGCATTGGCGCCGTACCACGCCTTCATCAGGCTGACGTGGAATTTGCTGTAGTTCTGCCAGTACGACAATTGCCCCGGACGCAACGGCACTTGCGTGCGTTTGTGGATGAAGGCGTTGTAATCCTGCTCGGTGTCGGTGCCCAGCGTCAGGTAGCCCGGCAGCGCATTGGAAAGCAAGCCAAGGTCGGTCAGGCCCTGAATGTTCGAGTGCCCGCGCAACGCGTTGACTCCGCCGCCCGGCATGCCGACGTTGCCCAGCAACAGCTGGACCATCGCCGCACTGCGAATGATCTGCGCGCCGATCGAGTGTTGCGTCCAGCCGAGCGCGTAGAGAATGGTCATGGTCTTGCCGGGCGTGGCGCACGTGGCAATCTCATCCCAGATTTTCTGCATGGCATCGACCGGCATGCCGCAGATCTGGCTGGCGAGGTCGATGTTGTAGCGGCTGTAATGCTGTTTCATCAGTTGATAGACACAGCGCGGGTCCTGCAGGGTCGGGTCGACTTTGACAAAGCCGTCCTCGCCCAGCTCGTAGCCCCAGCCGGATTTGTCGGTATAGCTGCGCTTGGCCACGTCGTAGCCGCTGAAGATGCCATCTTCAAAGCCGTAACCGGCCCTGACGATGAACGACATGTCGGTGTAGTTGCGCACGTATTCGTGCTGGATCTTGTCCGTGGTCAGCAGGTAATTGATCAGGCCGCCCATGAAGGCGATGTCGGTGCCGGTACGGATCGGCGCGTAATAGTCGGCCACGGACGCGGTCCGGGTAAAACGCGGATCGACCACGATCAGCCGCGCGGCGTTATGCGCCTTGGCCTCGGTCACCCATTTGAAGCCGCACGGATGCGCTTCTGCTGCGTTGCCACCCATCACCAGGATCAGATTCGCGTTGGCGATATCGGTCCAGGTGTTGGTCATGGCTCCACGGCCGTACGTCGGGGCAAGACTTGCCACCGTCGGGCCGTGTCAGACACGCGCCTGGTTATCGAACCCCAGCATGCCGAGACTGCGGATCACCTTCTGGGTGATGTAGCCGGCTTCGTTGGACGCCGCCGATGCCGCGAGAAACCCGGTGCTCAGCCAGCGATTCACTGTTTGCCCGTTGGCATTTTTCTCGATGAAGTTGGCGTCGCGGTCGGCTTTCATCAGGTCGACGATGCGGTCGAGCGCTTCGTCCCAACTGATTCGCGTCCATTCGCTGCTGCCCGGCTTGCGCGTTTGCGGGTAGAGCAAACGGCCGGGGCTGTGAATGAAGTCGAGAAGACCTGCGCCTTTCGGGCAGAGGGTAC
>NZ_QAIU01000314.1:0-9287 GCF_003061205.1 Pseudomonas sp. HMWF006 | reverse complement strand
GAGAAACACGCCGCCCAGCGCGGTCAGTTGCTCCTGGGTCGGGCTCATGCCTGGCCGCTCCACGGCTCGGCGACTTCGATCACGCCGCCACCGAGGCAGATTTCACCGTCGTAGAACACCACGGACTGGCCTGGAGTGACCGCACGTTGCGGTTCGTCGAACACGGCGCGGTAGCCGCTGGCGGTTTTTTCCAGGGTGCAGGCCTGGTCGCTCTGGCGATAACGCACTTTGGCGGTCAGGCGCAGCGGCTGGCTCAGGTCGATCGGGTTGACCCAATAGATTTCCGAAGCGAGCAGGGCGCTGGAGAACAGCCACGGATGGTTGTTGCCCTGGCCGACGATCAGCTCGTTGGTGTCCAGGTCCTTGCGCAGCACGTACCACGGCTCGTCGCCGGCGTCTTTCAAGCCGCCGATACCGAGGCCCTGGCGCTGACCGATGGTGTGGTACATCAAGCCGTGGTGACGGCCGATGACGTCGCCTTCGGTGGTCTTGATTTCGCCCGGTTGCGCCGGCAGGTATTGCTTGAGGAAGTCGCTGAAGCGGCGTTCGCCAATAAAGCAGATCCCGGTGGAATCCTTCTTCTTGGCGGTCGCCAGCTCGTATTTCTCGGCAATCGCGCGGACTTCAGGCTTCTCCAGCTCACCGACCGGGAACAGGGTCTTGGCAATCTGTTCGCCGCCGACGGCGTGCAGGAAGTAGCTCTGATCCTTGTTCGGGTCGAGGCCCTTGAGCAGTTCGGTGCGGCCTTCGATGTCGCGGCGACGCACGTAGTGGCCGGTAGCAATCAGGTCGGCGCCGAGCATCATGGCGTAGTCGAGAAACGCCTTGAACTTGATCTCGCGGTTGCACAGGATGTCCGGGTTCGGCGTACGGCCAGCCTTGTATTCGGCGAGGAAGTGCTCGAACACGTTGTCCCAGTACTCGGCGGCGAAGTTGGCGGTGTGCAGCTTGATACCGATTTTGTCGCAGACAGCCTGGGCATCCGCCAGGTCGTCCATGGCGGTGCAGTACTCCGTTCCGTCGTCTTCTTCCCAGTTCTTCATGAACAGGCCTTCCACCTCGTAACCCTGCTCGATCAGCAGGAGAGCGGAAACGGAAGAGTCCACGCCGCCGGACATGCCGACAATGACGCGCTTCTTGGATGTGTCAGAAGGGGCTGGATCACGCATAGGGATTCAATGAGTGTCTTGAAAAAGGACGCGATTCTATCAGGCTCACGGCCTCAAGGCTAAAGAGAAGGGCGGATCAGTTCGAGACTGAAGTGATGGCCGGCCAGATAATCGTCGATGCAACGGATGATCAGCTCGCTGCGCCAGTTGTCGCGCTGGGCGATTAATTCGCTGCGGGTCAACCACTTGGCGCCGACGATGCCATCGTCCAGTTGGTAGTCCGGGTGGTGTTTCACCGCTTTGGCGCTGAAGCACACACGCTGGTAAGTCACGCCGTTGCTCGGCGCGGTGTACAGGTAAATGCCGATCACGCCGGTGGGTTCGACGTCCCAGCCGGTTTCTTCGAGGGTCTCGCGCACGGCGGCGTCGATCAGGGTTTCGTCCGGGTCGAGGTGACCGGCGGGTTGGTTCAGCACGTTACGCCCGGCCTTGTGCTCTTCGACCATCAGGAAGCGGCCGTTGTCCTCGACGATGGTGGCGACGGTGATGTGGGGGAGCCATTCCATGAGTAGACCTCGGTGTTGAATATTGAAACCCGAACCCTGTGGGAGCTGGCTTGCCAGCGATAGCAATGGATCAGTCACATCAATGTTGAATGATAAACCGCCATCGCTGGCAAGCCAGCTCCCACAGGGTTTTGTGGTGATCATAAAACCCGGAAACACAAACCCCGGCGCAGGGCCGGGGTTTGTGATGTTCCCTTTACAACTTTAAACCAGCGCAGCAATCGCCGCGTTGAAGGTTGCGCTTGGGCGCATGGCCTTGCTGATCAGCTCGGCATCGGCGTGGTAGTAACCACCGATGTCCACTGGCTTGCCCTGAACGGCGTTGAGCTCGGCAACGATGGTCGCTTCGTTCTCGGTCAGGGTTTTGGCCAGGGTCGCGAACTGCGCTTGCAGTGCAGCGTCTTCGGTCTGGGCGGCCAGGGCCTGAGCCCAGTACAGCGCCAGGTAGAAGTGGCTGCCGCGGTTGTCGATGTTGCCGACTTTGCGCGATGGCGACTTGTTGTTGTCGAGGAACTGGCCAGTGGCCTGATCCAGGGTTTTCGACAGCACCAGCGCTTTCGGGTTGTTGTAGTTCACACCCAGGTGCTCAAGGGACGCTGCCAGTGCGAGGAATTCGCCCAGCGAATCCCAGCGCAGGAAGTTCTCTTCAACCAGTTGCTGCACGTGCTTCGGTGCCGAGCCGCCGGCGCCGGTTTCGAACAGGCCACCGCCGTTCATCAGCGGCACGATCGACAGCATCTTGGCGCTGGTGCCCAGTTCCATGATCGGGAACAGGTCGGTCAGGTAGTCGCGCAGGACGTTGCCGGTTACCGAAATGGTGTCCTTGCCTTCGCGAGTGCGCTGCAGGGTGTACTTCATGGCATCGACCGGCGCCATGATCTGGATGTCCAGACCGGCAGTGTCGTGATCCTTCAGGTAAGCCTGAACTTTCTCGATCACCACGCCGTCGTGGGCGCGCATCGGGTCCAGCCAGAAGATCGCCGGGGTGCTGCTGGCGCGAGCACGGTTGACGGCCAGTTTGACCCAGTCCTGGATCGGCGCGTCTTTGGTCTGGCACATGCGGAAGATGTCGCCGGCTTCAACAGCCTGCTCCATCAGCAGCTTGCCCTTGCTGTCGGTCACGCGAACCACGCCGTCAGCCTTGATCTGGAAGGTCTTGTCGTGCGAACCGTACTCTTCGGCTTTCTTCGCCATCAGGCCAACGTTTGGCACGCTGCCCATGGTGGTCGGATCGAACGCACCGTTGGCTTTGCAATCTTCGATCACGGCCTGGTAGATGGTCGCGTAGCAACGATCCGGGATCACTGCCTTGGTGTCGTGCAACTGACCGTCGGTGCCCCACATCTTGCCGGAGTCACGGATCATCGCTGGCATCGAGGCGTCGACGATAACGTCGCTCGGCACGTGCAGGTTGGTGATGCCTTTGTCGGAGTTGACCATCGCCAGCGCAGGGCGAGCGGCGTAGACCGCTGCCATGTCGGCTTCGATCTGTGCTTGCTGCTCGGCCGGCAGGGCCTTGATGCGTGCGTACAGGTCGCCGATGCCGTTGTTCAGGTTGAAGCCGATCTGGGCCAGCACGTCAGCGTGCTTGGTCAGAGCGTCTTTATAGAACTCGGCAACGATCTGGCCGAACATGATCGGGTCGGAAACCTTCATCATGGTCGCTTTCAGGTGCACCGACAGCAGCACGCCTTGGGCCTTGGCGCTGTCGATTTCAGCGGCGATGAATGCGCGCAGAGCGTTTTTGCTCATTACGGCGCAGTCGAGGATCTCGCCGGCCTGAACGCTGGTTTTTTCTTTCAGAACGGTAGCAGTACCGTCCTTGGCGATCAGCTCGATCTTCACGGCGTCAGCGGCGTCGATCAGGGCAGCTTTTTCGCTGCCGTAGAAATCGCCGGTGCTCATGTGAGCCACGTGGGACTTGGAGTCTTTGGCCCAGGCGCCCATTTTGTGCGGGTGCTTGCGCGCATAGTTTTTAACCGACAGCGGGGCGCGACGGTCGGAGTTGCCTTCACGCAGAACCGGGTTCACGGCGCTGCCCTTGACCTTGTCGTAACGCGCCTTGGCTTCTTTCTCGGCATCGTTGGTCACGGCTTCCGGGTAGTCCGGCAGGTTGTAACCCTGGGCTTGCAGCTCTTTGATCGCGGCTTGCAGTTGTGGCACCGAAGCACTGATGTTCGGCAGCTTGATGATGTTGGCTTCAGGCGTAACGGCCAGGTCGCCCAGTTCGGCGAGGTGGTCGGCTACGGCTTTGTCGCCCAGTTGCTCGGGGAAGCTGGCCAGAATACGTGCTGCAAGAGAGATATCGCGGGTTTCCACGGCGATATCGGCCGAGGCGGTGTAAGCCTCGATGATCGGCAGCAGGGAATAGGTGGCGAGGGCTGGAGCTTCGTCGGTGAAGGTATAGATGATCTTCGAGCGGGTGGGCATATTCGGATTAACTCTCTCTTCTTTGCTAAAGCGTGCGCAGAAACTCGAGGGGCGCCGGGTAAGCGCGTTCGTTCAAAGTCATCCATGAACCGAATGTCGAGATTCTTCGCGGTGATGTTGGGTGCATCAGTAGAGCGTCAAGCAGTCGGACTGCGGTAACAACCCGACCAATCAGGCGGAAAGTCTCGTGCTAGAGAGGCCAGCCGTCGTGACCCTTTGGTCAGCGGGCGGCATTATACATAGGTAGCTGGCAATCTGCCGATGGTTCATATGCAACGATTCTCGTCCATTGGTCTAAAGGTCGCAGGGCGGGGTGGGGCGTAGAGTCGTCGCGAATGCTTGAGTTTGGCGCTTTTCCCTTTGCTTTCAGGCTTGTACGAAACCAGATGTGCCTGCGCCGTGAACAGAGGGTTTGCGTGTTGATTTAACTGGGTTACGCTCGAACCAAGCCAGATGTTCAATCCAAACAATGGAGTTCAGCATGGGTTACAAGAAGATTCAGGTTCCAGCCGTCGGCGACAAAATCACCGTCAATGCAGACCATTCTCTCAATGTTCCTGATAACCCGATCATCCCCTTCATCGAAGGTGACGGCATTGGTGTCGACATCAGTCCGGTGATGATCAAGGTGGTCGATGCTGCAGTTCAAAAGGCATACGGCGGTAAACGCAAGATTTCCTGGATGGAAGTCTACGCCGGGGAAAAAGCCACTCAGGTTTACGATCAGGATACCTGGCTGCCTCAGGAAACCCTGGATGCAGTCAAGGATTACGTGGTTTCCATCAAAGGCCCGCTGACCACTCCCGTCGGTGGCGGCATCCGCTCGCTGAACGTGGCCCTGCGTCAGCAACTCGACCTGTACGTCTGCCTGCGCCCGGTGCGCTGGTTCGAAGGTGTACCAAGCCCGGTTAAAAAGCCTGGCGACGTCGACATGACCATCTTCCGCGAGAACTCCGAAGACATCTACGCTGGCATCGAGTGGAAGGCCGGTTCGCCGGAAGCCACCAAGGTCATCAAATTCCTTAAAGAAGAAATGGGCGTCACCAAGATCCGTTTCGACGAAAACTGCGGTATCGGCGTCAAGCCGGTTTCGCTGGAAGGCACCAAGCGTCTGGCGCGCAAGGCTCTGCAATATGTGGTCGATAACGACCGCGATTCGCTGACCATCGTGCACAAAGGCAACATCATGAAGTTCACCGAAGGTGCCTTCAAAGAGTGGGCCTATGAAGTGGCGGCCGAAGAATTCGGTGCGACCCTGCTCGACGGTGGTCCGTGGATGCAGTTCAAGAATCCGAAAACCGGCAAGAACGTTGTGGTCAAGGATGCCATCGCCGATGCCATGCTCCAGCAGATCCTGCTGCGCCCGGCGGAATACGATGTGATCGCGACCCTGAACCTCAATGGCGACTACCTCTCCGATGCCCTGGCGGCGGAAGTGGGGGGTATCGGCATTGCACCGGGCGCCAACCTGTCCGACACCGTGGCGATGTTCGAAGCGACCCACGGCACCGCGCCGAAGTACGCCGGCAAGGACCAGGTCAACCCGGGTTCGCTGATTCTCTCGGCGGAAATGATGCTGCGTCACATGGGCTGGACCGAAGCGGCGGATCTGATCATCAAGGGCACCAACGGCGCCATTGGTGCGAAAACCGTGACCTATGACTTCGAGCGTCTGATGGATGGGGCCAAGCTGGTTTCGTCTTCGGGCTTTGGCGATGCGCTGATTTCGCATATGTAAAACGCGGGCACATAAAAACCGCCTGACTCTTCATTGAGTCAGGCGGTTTTTTATTGCTTGGGATATTCAGGTGAAGATCAGTCAGCTCACGCTTTGGCAGTTGCGGCGGCAGCAGCAGCAGCGCCAAAAGCAGCACTCTCAGTGGGGCTGGATGGTTCAATGATGACGTTTGTGATTTTTAGGGCATGCAGCCCCTTGGGGCCTTGAACAATCTCAAAACTCACCAGTTGTCCGGCCTTTAGCGTTTTATACCCCTCCATCTCAATGGCGGAGTAGTGCGCAAAGAAATCAATCTCTTTTCCGTCTTCATCGCGGCCTTCACGGGCATCGGTATTGATAAAGCCGAATCCCTTGGCATTGTTGAACCACTTGACCTTGCCGACAGCCATGCTCAAATCCCTCTGCACCAGACTCCATCGCTGGAGTATCATCCAATTCATCCGCAATCTAATCCGTAAAAGAATTGACTCCGCGGATCTTTTTTACCCACTGTGGGCTCTATTGGTTGTAACACCGTTTTCCCGATAGTCAAGGTGACCGGGCAGTCGGAGTTGAAAACGTGGACAGCCGCCCCCACCACTGTATTTGCACAACTGAAGAACCTTTCTTTCCATGCATGCAATCAGCCAGATTCGACTAACATTCAATCAGGATCGCCCGCTTCTCCAAAAGGATCTTCCAGAGGAGCACGACGACGATTCGGCAGGCGTTGCTGTTCAGGAAGCAAAGCCTGCGTTACAGGCGCCGCCGATGTACAAGGTGGTTTTGTTTAATGATGACTACACACCGATGGATTTCGTCGTCGAAGTGCTCGAGGTGTTTTTTAACCTGAATCGCGAGCTGGCGACCAAGGTCATGCTGGCCGTCCACACAGAAGGACGGGCAGTATGTGGAGTGTTTACCCGCGACATCGCCGAGACAAAGGCCATGCAGGTCAACCAGTACGCCAGGGAAAGCCAGCATCCGCTACTCTGTGAAATCGAGAAGGACGGTTAATCGCCGACCACTTGGGTATGAGGTGAAGCTATGTTAAACCGCGAGCTCGAAGTCACCCTCAATCTAGCCTTCAAGGAGGCTCGTTCGAAGCGTCATGAATTCATGACCGTCGAACACCTTTTGCTGGCCCTATTGGACAATGAGGCTGCCGCCACCGTTTTGCGTGCCTGCGGCGCAAACCTCGACAAACTCAAGCATGACCTGCAGGAGTTCATCGACTCCACCACGCCATTGATCCCCGTTCATGACGAAGATCGCGAAACCCAGCCAACCCTGGGCTTCCAGCGTGTACTGCAACGTGCTGTTTTCCACGTACAGAGCTCGGGCAAACGCGAAGTAACCGGCGCTAACGTGCTGGTTGCAATCTTCAGTGAGCAAGAGAGTCAGGCCGTGTTCCTGCTGAAACAGCAGAGCGTGGCGCGCATTGATGTCGTCAACTACATCGCTCACGGCATTTCCAAAGTGCCGGGGCATGGCGATCACTCTGAAGGTGAACAAGATATGCAGGACGACGAGGGCGGTGAGTCTTCTTCTTCAGGCAATCCTCTGGATGCTTATGCCAGCAACCTCAACGAACTTGCGCGCCAGGGTCGTATTGACCCGCTGGTCGGCCGCGAAATGGAAGTCGAGCGTGTGGCGCAGATTCTTGCGCGCCGGCGTAAAAACAATCCGCTGCTGGTCGGCGAGGCGGGCGTGGGTAAAACCGCGATTGCCGAAGGTCTGGCCAAGCGCATTGTCGACAACCAGGTGCCGGACCTGCTGGCCAACAGCGTCGTGTATTCCCTCGACCTCGGTGCTCTGCTCGCGGGCACCAAGTATCGCGGCGATTTCGAGAAGCGCTTCAAGGCGCTGCTCAATGAACTGAAAAAACGTCCGCAGGCGATCCTGTTCATCGACGAAATCCACACCATCATCGGTGCGGGTGCTGCGTCCGGTGGCGTGATGGACGCCTCGAACCTGCTCAAGCCATTGCTCTCGTCTGGTGACATTCGTTGCATCGGTTCGACCACGTTCCAGGAATTCCGCGGCATCTTCGAGAAGGATCGTGCCTTGGCGCGTCGCTTCCAGAAAGTCGATGTGGTCGAGCCGTCGGTGGAAGACACCATCGGTATCCTGCGTGGCCTGAAAGGGCGTTTCGAGCAGCACCACAATATCGAGTACAGCGATGAGTCGTTGCGCGCCGCTGCTGAACTGGCATCGCGCTACATCAATGACCGGCACATGCCGGACAAGGCCATCGACGTGATCGACGAGGCGGGCGCCTACCAGCGTCTGCAACCGGTCGAGATGCGCGTCAAGCGTATCGAAGTGCCGCAGGTCGAAGACATTGTGGCGAAAATCGCGCGGATTCCGCCAAAACACGTCACCAGTTCCGACAAGGAACTGCTGCGTAACCTGGAGCGCGACCTGAAGCTGACGGTGTTTGGTCAGGACGCAGCGATCGACTCGCTGTCGACTGCGATCAAGCTGTCGCGTGCCGGGCTCAAGTCGCCTGACAAGCCAGTCGGTTCATTCCTCTTCGCAGGCCCTACCGGTGTCGGTAAAACCGAGGCCGCGCGGCAATTGGCCAAGGCCTTGGGGATCGAGCTGGTGCGCTTCGACATGTCCGAATACATGGAGCGTCACACCGTATCGCGTCTGATTGGTGCGCCTCCGGGTTATGTCGGGTTCGATCAGGGCGGTCTGTTGACCGAAGCGATCACCAAGCAGCCGCACTGCGTGTTGTTGCTCGATGAAATCGAGAAGGCGCACCCCGAAGTCTTCAATCTGCTGTTGCAGGTAATGGACCACGGTACGCTGACCGACAATAACGGGCGCAAGGCGGACTTCCGCAACGTGATCGTGATCATGACCACCAACGCCGGTGCCGAAACGGCGGCGCGTGCTTCGATCGGTTTCACCCATCAGGACCACTCGTCTGATGCGATGGAAGTGATCAAGAAGAGCTTTACGCCGGAGTTCCGTAACCGTCTGGACACCATTATCCAGTTTGGTCGCCTCAGTCATGAGGTCATCAAAAGCGTGGTGGACAAGTTCCTTACCGAGCTTCAGGCGCAGCTGGAAGACAAGCGTGTGCTGCTTGAGGTCACTGATGCCGCGCGTAGTTGGCTGGCGGCGGGTGGTTATGATTCGGCGATGGGCGCACGTCCGATGGCGCGTCTGATCCAGGACAAGATCAAGCGTCCGCTGGCGGAGGAGATTCTGTTTGGCGAGCTGGCCGAGCATGGCGGTGTGGTACACATCGACATCAAGGATGGTGAGTTGACGTTTGACTTCGAGACGACGGCAGAAATGGCCTGACGGCTTGATGTTGATTGGAAAGGCGCCTTCGGGCGCCTTTTTTGTTGTCTGGTGTTTTTGGGTTTTTGGTGTATATCCGTTGCTGCGGTGATGGCTTATTACGGTTTCGCCCTTACGGCGACTCACTTTTTTTACAAACGCCTAAAA
>NZ_QAIU01000313.1:0-4585 GCF_003061205.1 Pseudomonas sp. HMWF006 | reverse complement strand
GCTCGATGCCGGCGTTCTTCTGAATCTCCCAATGCGCCTTGCGCAGCTCACGACCAACGTCGCGCAGGCCCGTCTCGTCCAGCTCTCCTTTCCAGAACGCCTCTTGTGCTTTCTTCAGTTCACGGTCGCGGCCGATGCGCGGAAATCCAAGGGAATGGGCCAGTGCCATAACAAACAACTCCAGAATCGTGTCAATGGCGGCTATTGTCGAGGTCAGGCCTTGGTGAGACAAACTCATTCTAATCGTGATCATCACAAGTTTTACTCATGCAGCTGCGGCAGCGCTTACAGGGAAATGTCGTGCGGATCGCGGATTTTTTGGGTTGCGAGCGTGGGCATCCGGGCCTATGTTGCTTGCGAGATGAGCTGTTTGCCTGCGCATGAAGCGCGATGACTCACCGAAGGAATACGAGATGTCAAAAGACTCCCGCCCTGCCGTGCTGGGGCTGATCGGCAATACCCCTCTGGTGCGCGTGACCCGCTTTGATACCGGGCCGTGCACGCTGTTTCTCAAACTCGAATCGCAGAACCCCGGTGGCTCGATCAAGGACCGTATCGGTCTGGCAATGATTGATGCGGCTGAACGTGATGGCCGCCTGCAACCGGGTGGCACCATCGTCGAAGCCACCGCCGGCAACACTGGCCTGGGCCTGGCGCTGGTCGGCCGCGCCAAGGGTTATCGGGTGGTGCTGGTGGTACCCGACAAGATGTCCACCGAGAAAGTCCTGCACTTGAAGGCCATGGGCGCCGAGGTGCATATCACCCGCTCCGATGTCGGCAAGGGCCATCCCGAGTATTACCAGGACGTGGCGGCACGTTTGGCGAAAGACATCCCCGGCGCGTTCTTCGCCGACCAGTTCAACAACCCGGCCAACCCGCTGGCGCACGAATGCAGTACCGCACCGGAGATCTGGGCGCAGACCGAACATGATCTGGACGCCATCGTGGTCGGCGTCGGCTCGGCCGGCACGCTCACCGGGCTGAGCCGCTTTTTCAAGCGTGTGCAGCCGGATCTGGAAATGGTCCTCGCCGACCCGGTGGGTTCGGTGATGGCTCAATACAGCCGCGATGGCACCCTGCCGAAGCCCGGTTCCTGGGCGGTGGAAGGCATCGGTGAAGACTTCATCCCGTCGATCACCGACCTCTCCAGCGTGCGCCACGCCTATTCAATCAGCGATGAAGAAAGCTTCGTTCACGCCCGCCAGTTGCTCAAGGCCGAAGGCATTCTCGGAGGTTCCTCGACCGGCACCCTCTTCGCGGCCGCGTTGCGTTATTGCCGCGAACAGACCGCGCCCAAACGCGTGGTCAGTTTCGTCTGCGACACTGGCACGCGCTACCTGTCGAAGGTCTACAACGACCAGTGGATGACCGATCAGGGCCTGTTGCAGCGCAAGGGTTATGGCGACCTGCGCGATCTGATCGCGCGGCGTTTCGAGGACGGCCGCGTGATCAGCGTCGGCCCCGGCGACACGCTGCTGACCGCGTTTCAGCGCATGCGTCTGGCGGACGTCTCGCAACTGCCGGTGTTGGTGGAAGGCAAGCAACTGGTCGGCGTCATCGACGAATCGGACATTTTGCTCGGCGTGCACGAAGACGCTGCACGCTTCAGCCAGTCGGTCTCCAGCGTGATGACCGACAAACTGCAAACCCTCGCTCCCGGCGCCACCCTGGCCGAGCTGGAAGCGGTGCTCAGCCGTGGCCTCGTCGCGATCATCGCCGACGCCTCAGGCTTCCACGGCCTGATCACCCGCACCGACATGCTCAACCAATTACGGAGATCCCTCGCATGAGTCAGCACGACGACAAATCCCAAGGCTTCGCGACCCGGGTGATTCACGCCGGGCAGGCGCCGGACCCGACCACCGGCGCGTTGATGCCGCCGATCTACGCCAACTCCACGTACCTGCAAGACAGCCCCGGTGTGCACAAGGGGTTTGACTACGGGCGCTCGCACAACCCGACACGCTTTGCCCTTGAGCGCTGTGTCGCGGATCTGGAAGGTGGCACCCGGGCGTTTGCCTTCGCGTCCGGGCTGGCGACCATTTCCACGGTGCTGGAATTGCTGGAGGCCGGTTCGCACATCATTTCCGGCAATGACTTGTATGGCGGCACCTTCCGTCTGTTCGACAAGGTGCGCCAGCGCAGCGCCGGACATCGTTTCAGCTATGTCGATCTGGCCGATCTGTCGGCGTTCGAAGCCGCACTGCAGGACGACACCCGCATGGTCATGGTCGAGACCCCGACCAATCCGCTGCTGAGCCTGTCGGACCTGGCTGCCATTGCCCGTATCTGCCGCGCACGCGGGATCATCTGCGTGGCCGACAACACCTTTGCCAGCCCGTATATCCAGCGGCCGCTGGAGCTGGGGTTCGACATCGTGCTGCACTCGACCACCAAGTACCTCAATGGTCACTCGGACGTGATCGGGGGCATTGCGGTGGTTGGGCAGAATGCCGAACTTGCGGAAAAACTCGGCTTTCTGCAGAACGCCGTGGGCGCGATTGCCGGGCCATTCGACGCGTTCCTGACCCTGCGCGGGGTGAAGACCCTGGCGTTGCGCATGGAACGCCATTGCAGCAATGCCTTGGCGTTGGCGCAGTGGCTGGAACAGCAGCCGCAGGTCAAACGCGTCTACTACCCGGGGCTGGCTTCGCACCCGCAGCATGAACTGGCCAAGCGACAGATGCGCGGTTTCGGCGGGATGATTTCCGTGGATCTGAACAGCGATCTGGCCGGTGCGCGGCGCTTCCTCGAGAACGTAAAGATCTTCGCCCTGGCCGAGAGCCTGGGCGGCGTCGAGAGCCTGATCGAGCATCCGGCGATCATGACCCACGCAACCATTCCGCCTGAAACCCGGGCCAGACTCGGCATCGGCGATGGACTGGTGCGTTTGTCGGTGGGCGTCGAAGACCTTGAAGACCTGCGCGCCGACCTGGCGTACGCCCTGACGAAAATCTAGTCCTGCCACAACGACAAAGCCCGCGCGATGCGGGCTTTGGTGTTCGAGTAGGTGGCCAGTGCTGGTCTCTGGCTTACAAGGTTTATCGGGCCTCTCACAGTACAAAAGCAACCATGGAAAAAGAGCGGTACTTTGCTGCCTCACACGGCGTAAGGGCTGGATCTCAGCGCGGAGATCTTTCTAACCGTGTACCCTTCGGAACGCGCCCCACGTCCCCTTGCTATCCGATTGCGCATCAGTCTGCGTCTTCACCTACACCTTTGAGCCTAGCAAAGGCCAGACGCGCCTTCCGGGTGTTTTTAGACTGATTTCAACCGTGCCGAAGCTGCACAGAAAGCGAAACGCCTAACGCCCGTCGAGCGCCCCGCCGCACCGGCTCTGGATGGCGATCCCTGCCAAACCCGGTCGATCCTGCGCAGCCTTGTTGCGCGAGCCCGTTGCCACAGGCTGTCGAGGCCTTTACCAAAACTGCGCCGGAGTCATAACCCTCCAACTGCGCCTGAAAAGATTCCCGCGACCTTCGGCGCGCCTTACCGTGTCACTCAAAATCCGTCTTTGGCATCTGGCAGTCCGGGCACAGCCAATCGTCATGAACGTCTTGCCAGGCAGTGCCGGGGGCAATCCCGTTTTCCGGATCACCGATCGCCGGATCATATTCATAACCGCATACCGTGCAGGTTTTGGTCTGCTCTTGAGTCAACATCAACAATCTCCTTTTGCTTAAAGTGCCACGGTTGAAATCAATCCGGCGGCGCCGAGGATGAAGCCGATCAATGCGCCGCGCTCCGGCAACTCGCGAAGCATGGCGTAGATCACAATGGGTTCCAGCACCAGCAGCAGGGTCAACGAGGCGACGGTCACCACCCAGATATTCCCGGTCCCCTGATAACCCAGCCAATACGCCATTACCAGGCTGATACCGGCGATGCAGATCAAGAACATCGGCTTGATAAACATGCCCGGAGTCTCCATGACCCTGCCCGGCAGTTTCGAGGCATAGACCTCACTGTAAATGGTCAGAATCTCGCCAAAGACCATCAGCAAAAGAGCCACGACTATGTAATGTTCTTTTTTCACAAAGACCTCTTTTGCAAGATTGAAAGAATTTCGTCAATGACGACGCTGCCCACTTCGTCACTGTCCAGCTGAAAATGCGGGCCGTCGTGATCGAACAGAAACGTGTTCTTGTATTCCCCTCCTTCAAAACCACCGATCCGGCGCAACACGCTTTGCGCCTGATCGAGTTTATCGGCGTGAAAGGTCTTCAGAATTTTCACGGCATTGCCAAAGTGAATGGCTTCATCGGCAATCAGGTTCTTGATCCACACATTGAAACCAGGATGGCCAAAGTCCTGATAGAACGTGTCTTTCTTGTAGGTTTTCACCGAAACGTACTCGTCATAGGCAAACAACAGCAGAAGATTGAACTCGCAGGAGAGAATGTCTTCCAGGCCTGAAAAATCGCCAACGCGGTCCTTCAGGTCATTGATGAGGTCACTTTCGGGCGCGCCAAAAACCAGGCGGTTCAGCTCAAAGAATCCGTCGGCATGGTTACGCTCGTCGGCGTACCAGAAATCCAGGTACTGAACAAAATAAGGGGAGAACTCTTTGCGCCGGGCGTACAGA
>NZ_QAIU01000312.1:0-3742 GCF_003061205.1 Pseudomonas sp. HMWF006 | reverse complement strand
ATCACCGCGTGGGTCGGGATCTTCGTGGTTGATCTGATTCACCGCCACTACTACAGCCCCAAAGACCTGCTCGACGTCAGCCCGAGCAGTGCTTACTGGTATCGCGGCGGCATCGAATGGCGTGCGTTCGGCGCGTGGGCGATTGCCATCGTGCTCGGCTTCAGTTTCACCACCATTGGCACCACTGCCGAGAACGTCTGGTTCAAGGGCTTTCTGTCCGACTCGTGGCTGGGCCACAACGGTCTGGGCTGGATCGTGACCTTCGTGGTGGCCGGTGGCATTTACTTCGTCCTCGGCGGGGCGAAAGACCGCCGCGCTGCGCAAGTCGAGCGTGCTCATGCCTAAGATGTTGCACACCGGCCAGGTCATCATCGACCTGGTCATGGCCGTGGAAAAATTGCCGCAGGTCGGCGGTGATGTGCTGGCGCAATCGGCCGGTTTCGAAGCCGGCGGCGGTTTCAACGTGATGGCCGCTGCCGTGCGCAATGGCTTGCCAGTGGTTTATCTCGGTCGCCATGGCACCGGGCGTTTCGGTGACCTGGCGCGTCAGGCGATGAATGACGAAGGCATTCATATCGGCATCCAGACGCCTGCGCCACGCGACACCGGGATTTGCGTGGCACTGACCGATGCGTCAGCTGAGCGCAGTTTCATTTCCTATATCGGCGCTGAAGGTGAGGTGACGGCGGAGGATCTGAACAGCGTTGCGGCGGAGGCAGGCGATTACGTTTATCTCAGCGGCTACAGCTTGCTGCATGAAGGCAAGGCGCAGGCGTTGCTCGACTGGACGTTGGCGCTGGCGGATACGATCAACGTGGTGTTCGATCCGGGGCCTTTGGTCGAATCACCGGACTTACCGCTGATGCAGGCGCTGTTGCCGCGCATCAATGTGTGGACCAGCAACAGTGTCGAAGCGCTGCGGTTTACCGGCGCTGAAGAGATTGCATCAGCACTTGATCGTCTCTCTGAGCATCTGCCCAAAGACGTGTTGATAGTGGTCCGCGACGGTCCGCAAGGCTGCTGGATTCAACAGCATGGCGAGCGCCGGCATGTGCCGGGGTTTGCCGTTAAAGCGCTGGACAGCAATGGCGCTGGGGATGCGCACGCCGGGGTATTTGTCGCAGGGTTGGCGCAGGGATTGAGCGCGCATGAGGCGGCACGCAGGGCGAATGCAGCGGCGGCTCTGGCGGTGACCCGGTGGGGGCCGGCGACTTCGCCGGGGGCTGCTGAAGTCGATGCGTTTATCCGCGAGCCCTTCGGCGACTGATCTGTCGCTATCGCGTGCTTGCCAGCTCCCACAGGTTTTGATGGTGAACTGCTGCCGCAGGCTGCGATCTGTTGATCCGGAAAATCAAAAGATCGCAGCGTGCGGCAGCACCGGCATGATCACGCGTTCACACAATCACCGCGCCGGGTCGTCGAGCTTTCGCGCCGCTTCAACCCCGGCCGCGCTGAGCTTGATCGGCAGGTTCAACGAGTGTTCGCCGGCCTCGTTGCAGGTCACATGACCATGGTGGATCAATCCGCGATCCTGCAGGGCGGCGAGGGCGCTGGCGACGACTTTTTCGCCGCGGTAATTGTCCAGCACCTCCTTGCCCAGTCCACTGGGGTGAGCGTGCAGCAGGCGGGTGAGGACTTCTTTTTCCAGGTTTTTATCGACGTTCATGGTTACCTCTTCATGGATGTGAACAGGACGCTCGCGTCGGCGAACTACTGACTGCCGCCTTCGGAGCCCGAACCACCGGTGGTGGTTTTCGAGCCGATGCCGTGGCCGGCGTTATCGGGTGTAGCGGGGGAGTCAGGGGTGTTCATGCCACCCTGGCGGCCGGGATCGCTGCCTTGGGTGCGTGGATCGGTGCCGGTGGCCGGTGGCTGGTTGATCAACGGAACACCGGAACCATCGGTGTTCATGCCGGGGGCACTGTTGATAACGGGGGCTCGCGGAGCCGGAGTCGGATCGGTGGGGCCGGTGCCCGCTGCGGTGGTAGAAGCGGCAAAAACCGCGGGACTCAGCAGGGCGGCGAAAACGAGGGCAGTCAACCTTGACGGGATCATAGGGCGTCTCCAGTGATTGAAATCCTTACCTGTCGTTGGTCTGCCCTCTTGTCCGATTGGTGCCTGATTAACGACGAACGGTCGAGACGCAGGACAATCAGCCGATGCCGATTTCCTCCTTGAACTGCTCCATGAAACCCTTCAGGCGTTGATGGCGGATCTGCGCCAGACCTTGACCGGCAGCGGTCTGGAAGCCCTCGGCCAGGTGCAGCAGTTTGGTCTGGAAGTGGTCGAGGCAAAAGCGCATGTCGTCGTAGTCGCGCTCTTTTGCTTCGGGATCATGTGGGTCATACAGCGCCGAACCCATGCGCCCGGCGACGTAGAACGTGCGAGCAACGCCGAGCATGCCCAATGAGTCGAGCCGGTCGGCGTCCTGGACGATTTTTGCCTCAAGCGTGAGCGGGCTGATGTTGGCGGAAAAGCTGTGGGCTTCGATGGCGTGGGCGACGCTGCTGATCTTGCTTTCGGGCCAGTCCAGCTCGGCCAGCACATTGGCGGCTTTCTTTGCGGCAAGACGCGAAGCCTGTGAGCGCAGCGGCGAGTTCTTTTCCACGGACACGCAATCGTGCAGCAGCACGGCGGCGAGCAACACTTCCAGGTCTCCACCTTCCTCGGCCTGCAAGGTGCGTACGTTGTGCCAGACCCGTTGCAGGTGGGCGAGGTCATGGGCGCCGTCTTCGGAGGGTTCGAGGGCGTGGGGCAGCAATTCGCGGGCGAGGGTGATCAGAGGGGTAAAAGCGTTGGCAGACATAAGTGTTCTTTCAGTTGAGTTGAGCTTCTGTGGCGAGGGAGCTTGTCGAATCGTCGCGCCGTTCCGCGCGACTGCGCAGCAGTCGCAAAACCTGGAAAACAAGCCCTGTCTGATAGATCACATTGGATGGAATTGGGGCCGCGCGCAACCCAGCGGGAGCAAGCTGCCTCGCCACAAAAGCCATGCAGCTTTAGTATGGCGCTTTCCATTTCCGACAAGGCCCGTCCATGACGATCGAAATCCGCCCGGCGACCCCCAGCGATGCTCCGCAAATCCTCGCCTTCATCACCGAACTGGCGGATTTCGAAAAGGCCCGCCACGAAGTGATCGCCAGCGTCACCGACATCGAGCGCAGCCTGTTCAGCGAAGGCGCTACCGCCCACGGTCTGATCTGCCTGCGTGATGGCCTGCCAATCGGTTTCGCGGTGTTCTTCTTCAGCTATTCGACCTGGCTGGGCAGCAACTGCCTGTACCTCGAAGACCTCTACATCACCCCGGAGCAACGCGGCGGCGGTGCCGGCAAAACCCTGTTGCGCCACTTGGCGAAAATCGCCTGCGACAACGACTGCGGCCGTTTCGAGTGGAGCGTGCTGGAGTGGAACACCCCGGCCATCGATTTTTACAAATCCCTCGGCGCGCAGCCGCAGGAAGAATGGGTGCGCTATCGCATGGACGGCAAAGTGTTGCGCGAGTTCGCCGAGGGCTGAACAACAATGTTGGCGACCCCGTGCTGATTTGATTGTCGCCAGCCCTCTAGTCCGGCACTCTACGCGCCATTTTTGCGCGATCACGGACGACACCTGCAATGCCTCTGGCAAAATTTCTCCACGCCCGTGGAGCCTTCGCTGCGTCAACGAGTGACCGGCGATGAGCGGACTACGGGCGTCAATGCGTCTGTATGGCCTGGTGAAAAACTCAGGCTCCACCGACAACCCC
>NZ_QAIU01000311.1:0-3491 GCF_003061205.1 Pseudomonas sp. HMWF006 | reverse complement strand
GTTGCCCCTGAGTGTCCTGTTGCTGTCGTGGCAAACCATCGATCAGCAGATCTGGTCGCACCTGTGGGAAACCCAGATGCCGCGCTTGCTGGGCAACACTCTGACCCTGGTGCTTGGCGTGGGCGTCGGTGTGACGCTGCTCGGCGTCAGTCTGGCGTGGCTCACCAGCCTCTGTGAATTCCCCGGCAGGCGCTGGCTCGACTGGGCGCTGATGTTGCCCTTCGCCATCCCGGCTTATGTGCTGGCGTTCGTCTTCGTCGGTCTGCTGGACTTTGCCGGGCCCGTGCAAACGCTGTTGCGCGAGTGGTTCGGCAGCGGGTTACGCCTGCCGCGGGTGCGCTCCACCGGCGGGGTGATTGTGGTGCTGGTGCTGGTGTTTTATCCCTACGTTTACCTGCTGGCGCGCACCGCGTTTCTCGCGCAGGGCAAAGGCCTGATGGAAGCGGCGCGGGTGCTCGGGCAATCGCCCTGGCAGGCGTTCTGGCGTGTGGCATTGCCCATGGCGCGGCCGGCGATCGGTTCCGGGGTGGCGCTGGCGCTGATGGAAACCCTGGCGGATTTCGGTGCGGTGTCGGTGTTCAACTTCGACACCTTCACCACCGCGATCTACAAGACCTGGTACGGCTTCTTCAGCCTGCCCAGCGCGGCGCAACTGGCGAGCCTGTTGTTGCTGGTGGTGATGCTGGTGCTATACGGCGAACGGCGGGCACGCGGTGCCAACCGGGCAAGCAACGAGCGACCACGGGTCAAGGCGCTGTATCACTTGCGCGGGCTCAAGGCGTTCGCAGCGACAGGCTGGTGCACGTTGGTGTTCGCCTGTGCGTTCGTGATTCCGCTGCTGCAGTTGCTCGTCTGGTTCTGGCAGCGCGGGCGCTTCGATCTCGATGAGCGTTACGCCGGGTTGATCCTGCACACCCTCTACCTGGGCGGCATGGCGGCGTTGATCACCGTCAGCGTCGCGTTGCTGCTGGCCTTCGCCCGACGGCTGGCGCCAACCCGGGCGATTCGTTCCGGCGTCAGCCTGGCCAATCTCGGTTATGCGTTGCCGGGCTCGGTGCTGGCGGTGTCAATCATGCTCGCCTTCAGCTACCTCGACCGCGAACTGGTGATTCCGCTGTCGGGCTGGCTCGGCGGCGCCGGCAAGCCGCTGTTGCTCGGCAGTCTGGCGGCGTTGCTGATGGCTTATCTGGTGCGCTTCATTGCGGTGGCCTACGGGCCGCTGGAAAACAGTCTGGCGCGTATACGGCCTTCATTGCCCGAAGCGGCACGTAGTCTGGGTGTCAGTGGGCCGAGACTGTTTTTCAAAGTGTATCTGCCGCTGTTGCTGCCCGGCACGTTGAGCGCGGCGTTGCTGGTGTTCGTCGATGTGCTCAAGGAAATGCCCGCCACCCTGCTGATGCGCCCGTTTGGCTGGGACACGCTGGCGGTGCGCATCTTTGAAATGACCAGCGAAGGCGAATGGGCGAGGGCGTCGCTGCCGGCGCTGACGCTGGTATTGGTCGGTTTATTGCCGGTCATCGGCCTGATCCGCCGCTCGGCGCACCGAAACACTTAGTCGTCAGTCCTGAATCATGCGGCTACAATGCGCGGCATTCGGTGCGGTTAGTCTGACAGATCGGTACGCTGAAATCGGCTGAGAGCCTTATATTTCAAGGCTTTCAACTGTGCAGCGGCTGTCCGCGCCTTCGCCACGCCCGGAAGGAGAAACCCATGGGACAGCGTACGCCTCTGTATGACCTGCATCTCGCCCTTGGCGCGAAAATGGTCGATTTTGGCGGTTGGGACATGCCACTGCATTACGGCTCGCAGGTCGAGGAGCACCACGAAGTGCGCCGCGATTGCGGGGTCTTCGATGTATCCCACATGACCGTTATCGACGTTACCGGCAACCAGGCCAAGGCCTGGCTCCAGCATTTGCTGGCCAATGATGTCGAACGCCTGCACCGCCCCGGTCGGGCGTTGTACAGCACCATGCTCAACGAGCGTGGCGGCATCGTCGACGACATGATCGTCTATCGCCTCGAAGACCGTTATCGGCTGGTGGTCAACGCCTCCACCCGTGATCAGGATCTGGCCTGGATGCACGCACAACTGGCCGGGTTCGACGTGCAACTGCACGAGCGCACCGAGCTGGCGATGCTCGCCATCCAGGGCCCGCAGGCCCGGCACAGGATCGCCGAACTGGTCACCCAGTCCCGCGCCACGCTGATCCAGCACCTCAAACCGTTTGAAGCCGAAGTCGATGGCGACTGGTTCATCGCGCGTACCGGTTACACCGGTGAGGACGGGCTGGAAATCGCCTTGCCGGCCGAACAGGCGCCGGGATTTTTCAACGATCTGGTCGGTGCTGGCATTTCGCCGATTGGCCTCGGCGCCCGCGACACGCTGCGGGTTGAGGCGGGGATGAACCTCTACGGCCAGGACATTCATCAAGATGTCTCGCCGCTGGCGTCCAATATGGCCTGGAGCATTGCCTGGGAACCGGCCTCGCGGGAGTTCATCGGGCGGGCGGCACTGGCGGCGGAAAAAACCGCCGGCGTTGCGCACAAACTGGTGGGCCTGGTGCTTGAGGAGCGGGGTGTTTTACGCGCCCATCAGGTGGTTCGCATCGCCGATGTTGGCGAAGGAGAGATCACCAGTGGTAGTTTCTCTCCTACGCTGAGTAAATCGATTGCCCTGGCGCGTGTACCGATGGCCACAGCCGACCGCGCCGAAGTGGAAATCCGTGGCAAGTGGTATCCGGTACGGGTGGTGAAACCGACCTTCGTGCGCCATGGCAAAACCTTGATCTAACCTTTTCCGGCGGGCCTGACCGCTGACAATTTCCTGAGGACACCGAGCATGAGCAATATCCCCGCTGAACTGCGTTTTGCCGAAAGTCATGAGTGGGCACGTCTGGAAGCCGACGGCACCGTTACCGTGGGCATCAGCGATCACGCGCAGGAAGCGCTGGGCGATGTGGTGTTCGTCGAGTTGACCGAAGTGGGCAACAAATATGCGGCTGAAGATCAGGCCGGTGTGGTCGAGTCGGTGAAAGCCGCTTCCGACATCTACTCGCCGATTGCCGGTGAAGTGATCGCCATCAACGAAGAGCTGAGCGCTTCGCCGGAACTGCTGAACTCCGACCCGTACGGTGCTTGGATCTTCAAGCTCAAGCCCGATAACGCGGCTGATCTGGACAAGCTGCTCGACGCTGCCGGTTACAAGGCGGCCATCGGCGAATAAGCAGACTGTAATACTTCAAAAGCCCCGATTTCTCGGGGCTTTTTTGTGGGCGTCAATCAGGCGTCGCGCAATACCGCTTTCACCGCCGCCACCGAACGCTCGACATCGTCCTTGGTCATGGTGGTGAACATCGGCAACGACACGATCAGCCGTCCGACCCGCTCCGCCACCGGCAACATGCCTTCCTTGAAGCCGCGCTCGCGGTACAGGCTCAGCAAGTGAATCGGCGGGTAGTGATAACCGATGCCGATACCCCGTGCCTGCAT
>NZ_QAIU01000310.1:6798-12603 GCF_003061205.1 Pseudomonas sp. HMWF006 | reverse complement strand
AGGTCGATGTATCTCGAACAGGCGACTGTGTCGGCTCCCTCTCCCTCCGGGAGAGGGCTGGGGTGAGGGGAGCGGTTTACCCACAATCCCTGTTGGCGGATCTGTGGATAACGTGTTCGCCCCTCCCTGCATCCCGCGCCAATCAAGGCCTGCAGCCATCCGATCAAAAAACAACCAGCCTAAGTCGCGGTTTTTTCTGGGTTTTTCCGCTGAATAACTCGGCAAGTTGCCCCCAATCTCTGTTGGCGCTTCTGTGGATAAGATGTTCGCTATACGCTGCGAGCCTTATAGATCGTGGCTTGTAGAGAGTTGATTAAAAAACGATCAAATGCCCGTGAAAGACCGGCGAATCTTCTCCAGACCCCCGGATTTTCACACGCTGCAGCGCTTTTCCACAGACCCGCAAAACTTACCCCCGTTCTCTGTTGGTGCTTCTGTGGATAAGGTGTTCGCCATCCTCTACACGCCTTGCATAACGTGCGTTACAGGCTGTTGATCAAATTCTGATCAATCGTTGGTGCAAAGCCTTCTTCTGCATAAGTCACGCTTTTTCTTCACAAATCAGCGGGTTATTTTCGGCTTCATCCACAGTTACCCCCATTTGCTGTGGGTGGCTATGTGGATAACTTGTTCGTCGAACCCTGCAAGCCGCGCCGGCCATAGTCCAAACGGCGATTGATCACATTTCATACAGTTCTAAATCGTCGCCTTGACTTCGAAACCTGCGCTGTCTTCACTGCAATGGCACAAGGACAGCCGTTACTTATCCACATCAGGTTCTGGGAGAACGCATGATGGATAGCCACCCGCGCCGCCATCCCCCCTCGCCACGCAAGCGCACGTTACGTCGTGCGGCCAATCAACACGCTCGTCTGTAGCGACTTCTGCTCCAACCGCTGTGCTGTCGCCGGGTTCGTCTCGGAGACCAGGTGCCCGTTCGCCCATTGATTGCAGGCAACCGCAGAGTTGCCCCATCTGCCTGAGAGAGGAACACCCTCATGACACGCATCGCAACGCCCATCAGCGAAATCAAGGAACACTACGACGTGATCGTCATCGGCTCCGGCTATGGCGGCGGCATTGCTGCGTCGCGCCTGTCCCGGGCCGGCAAGCAGGTGTGCCTGCTCGAACGCGGGCGGGAAATCCAGCCCGGCGAATACCCCAATACCATGATTGCCGCGACCGAAGAGCTGCAGGTGCATGACCCGGACGGCCATATCGGTTCGCGCACCGGGCTGTTTGATTTGCACGTTAATGCCCAGCAGAACGTGGTGGTCGGTTGTGGTCTCGGCGGTACGTCGTTGATCAACGCCAACGTGGCCCTGGAGCCTGAGCCTGGAGTGTTCGATGACCCGCGCTGGCCGCAGGCGGTACGTGAACATCGCGATACCTTGCTCAAGGACGGTTATGCCCGTGCCCGGGAAATGCTCAAGCCCAATCCGTACCCGAATAGCGCACCGAACCTGCCCAAGCTCGACGCCAACAAAAAGTCCGCGGACTACCTCAAGCAGGGCGCGCACTTCTACAAGCCGCCGATCAACGTGACCTTCGACAAACTGCCGAACAACCTCAACCACGTCGGCGTCGAACAGCTGCCGTGCAACCAGTGCGGCGACTGCGTCTCGGGCTGTAACAACAAGGCCAAGAACACCACGCTGATGAACTATTTGCCGGATGCCTGGAACCACGGCGCGGAGATTTTCTGTCAGGCCGAGGTGCGTCATCTGGAGCGTGACGGCGACGGCTGGATCGTGCATTTCCAGTATCTCGACAGCGGGCGTGAGAAATTCGACGCGCCCACGTTGTTCGTGAAGGCTGACATCGTCGTGGTCTCTGCCGGCACCCTCGGCTCCACCGAGATTCTGCTGCGCTCGCGCGACAAGGGGCTGGTGATGTCCGGCCAGCTCGGCGAGAACATGAGCGGCAACGGCGACATCCTCGGCTTCGGCCACAACTGCGAGCAGACCATCAACGGCATCGGCTTCGGCGCGCATCCGGCCAAGGAAATGCAGCCAGTCGGCCCGTGCATCACCTCGGTCATCGACATGCGCACCGAAGGTGACTGGCGCAGCCGCATGGTTATCGAGGAGGGCTCGATCCCCGGCGCACTCGGCCGGCCGATGGTACCGGCCATGGCCGGGTTCGCCGAAATGATCGGCAAGGCCACCGATGACAGCTTCAGCGGCAAGGTGAGGTATAAGGAGCGCGAAGCCGAAAGCTTCCTGCGCGGCCCGTATTACGGCGCGCTGCACAACATGCAGACCTACCTGATCATGAGCCACGACAGCGGCCAGGGCCGGATGATTCTCGACAACAAGGACCAGTTGCGCATCGACTGGCCGGGCGTCGGCGAGCAGGAAAACTTCAAGCTCGGCAACGAACGTCTGTACCAGAGCACCAAGGCCTTGGGCGGGGTCTGGGTGGAGAACCCGATCTGGACCAAGCTGCTCAAGCACAGCATTGTCTCGGTGCATCCGCTGGGCGGTTGCGTGATGGGCGAGGACGCCGGGCAAGGGGTGGTCAATCACAAGGGCCAGGTGTTCAGCGGCGCGGCCGGCACTGATGTCTACGCCAGCCTGTACGTGACTGACGGCGCGGTGATCCCGACCTCGCTGGCGGTCAATCCGCTGTTGACCATCTCCGCTGTGAGCGAGCGCAACATGGGCCTGCTCGCCGCCGACCGTGGCTGGCACATCGACTACACGCTGCCGTCGGCACCGCGCAAACAGGTGGCACCACCGACCCTCGGCGTGCAGTTCACCGAAACCATGAAGGGCTATTTCTCCCGGGCCTTCACCGCCGCGCAAAGCACCGATCTGAAGGTCTACGAAGCCGCGGCCAAACGCGGCGAGGCGGACAATTCGCCAATCGACTTCACCCTGACCATCACCGCCAACGACCTGAACCGGATGATCAAGGAGCCGGAACACGCCGCAACCATCGTCGGCACGGTCAACGCCCCGGCGCTATCGCCGCAACCGCTGACCGCCAGCAATGGCGTGTTCAACCTGTTCGAGCAATTCGAGCAGCAGGTCGACACGCGGCACATGAAATACGACATGAAACTCAGCGCCGAGGACGGCAGCGACTATTTCTTCAGCGCCTTCAAGACCGTGCCGGAAGACAACGGCGTGCTGAACATCTGGCACGACACCAGCACCTTGTACGTGACGCTGTATCGCGGGCCGGACAAGTCGGGCGAGGTGATCGGCTCCGGGGTGATGCACATTCATCCGACCGATTTCGCCAAGCAGATGACCACCATGAAAGTGCTCAACGCGCGCAACGAGCGTGAGCGTATCGAAGGCCTGGCGCGTTTCGGCAAGTTCTTCGCCGGGATTCTCTGGGAGAGTTACGGTGGGGTCTTTGCTGGCGATATCTACTTCAACCCCGACGCGCCGCCACGCTTGAAACGGCCGCTGGATGCACCAACCCCGGCGGTGCATTTCTTCCCCACCGAGGACGGCGTCGAGCTGCGCCTGACCCGCTATCAGGCCGGCAGCAAGGGCCCGGTCATGCTGGTGCACGGCCTGGGAGTGGGGTCGAATATCTTTTCCACCGACACCATCCAGACCAACCTGCTGGAGTTCCTGTGCAAGCACGACTACGACGTCTGGCTGCTGGATTTTCGCGTGAGCATTCTGTTGCCGGCGAGCAAGAAGGAATGGAACGGCGACCAGATCGCCCAGTACGACTTCAAGGCTGCCATCGCGCAGATTCAGCGGCAGACCCAGGCCAAAGACGTGCAGTGCGTGGTGCATTGCTACGGCGCGACGACTTTCTTCATGTCACTGCTGGCGGGGCTACAAGGCGTGCGTTCGGTGGTCTGCTCGCAGATTGCCGCTGACACCGTGGTCGCCACCGCCACCGGACTGAAGGCCGGGCTGCACCTGCCGGGGATGCTCGATGCAATCGGCATCAAGTCGATGACGGCCTACGCCGACAGCAAGGAAAACTGGTTCAACCGGCTCTACGACAAGGCCCTCAATGGCTATGCGCGGATCGAGGCGCAGGGTTATTGCACCAACCCGGTATGCCACCGCATCACCTTCATGTATGCCTCGCTGTATCGCCACGACACCCTCAACGAAACCCTGCACGACAACCTGCACGAGCTGTTCGGCGAGTCGAATATCGAGACCTTCGAGCACCTGGCGCTGATCGTGCGCAAAGGGCACCTGGTGGATTTCAAAGGCAACGATGTGTACATGCCGCACTTCGACCGGCTGACGATGCCGATCTGCTTCATCAGTGGCGCCGACAACCAGTGCTACCTGCCGGAAAGCACCCTGAAAACCTACCAGCGCGTCTGCGAAGTCCATGGGCCGGAGCGTTACAGCCGGCATGTGGTGCCGGGCTATGGCCATATCGACTGCATGTTCGGCAAGAACGCGGTGGTCGATGTCTATCCGATCATCCTTGAGCACCTGGAGAAAACGGCCCTCGGCTGACACCTGTGATTGATCTTTTGTGCAGAGAAAGTCCTTTGTGGCGAGGGGATTCATCCCCGATGGGTCGCGCAGCGGCCCCAAGTCAGGCCGCGCGGTGTTTCTGACAAACCGCAGGCGATAGTTTGCGACTGCTCGCAGCCGATCGGGGATAAATCCCCTCGCCACAGGAATGGGTTCGATCCAGTTATGTAAAAGGAAATGGATGATATGGACAGCTACATCCGCTGGTTTCAACGCTTCATCTGGATCGGCATTGCGATGAACATGGTGTTCGCGATCCCCGCGCTGTTCGCGCCGGGGTTGCTGACATCGGTGGTCGGTCTGCCGCCGCAACTCTCCGACCCGTGGCTGGAAAATGCCGGGATGCTGCTGGTGGGCATCAGCGTGTTTTACATGCCGTCGGGCTTCAACGCGCCGCGCTACGTGGTGCATTCCTGGCTGTGCGTACTGACGCGACTGATCGCGGTGGTGTTCTGGATCTATCTGATCAACACCAGCAGCCAGGGCTCGGTGTTCGTGCCGATGTTGATGGGCGATCTGAGCTTCTTTCTGATCCTCGGCATTCTGTTGTACCTCGGCACCACGCCCGCGAACCGGCCATGGGCATTGCTCTGCGATGGCTGGCGCGAGTGGCGCGCGGCCTGGGCGCGGCAATGGCAAAGCCACAGCTTCAAGGTCGGCACTTTGGTTGTGCTGGCCGTCCTCGGTTTCATCGGTTACGAAACCTGGTACCAGATGCTGCGGGTGGTGCCGGAGCAGGAATACGCTTCCGACGAAGATCACTACAAATACGCTGCCATCGGCCTGGGCATCGAAGCACGGATCCCGTATTACCTGTTCGCCGTGCTGCCGCAGATGTGCCCGGAAAAAATGCCCAAACCCGGCGGCTGGGAAGTCTTCGGTTTTCTCTATGAGAACGGCAAGGATCTGCCGATCGGCATGGCCAAGCGGCAGATCGGCTACCCGACCGTCGAGCCGAACTGCGCGCTGTGCCACACCGGCTCGTACCGGGCCAATGCCAGCGACGTCGCGGTCAACGTGCCGAGCGCGCCGGCCAATACCCTGCAACTGCAAGCGTTCCAGTGGTACGCCTACGATTGCGCCAGCGATCCGAAATTCACCACCGACGCGGTGATGGCGGCGATCAACGGCAAGTTCCAGCTGGGCTTTTTCGAGAAACTCTACAACCGCTACCTGATCATCCCGATGGCGAAAAGCGCCTTGCTCAAGCAGAAGCAGGCCTACGCCTGGCAGAAGCTGCGCCCGCAACAGGGCCCGGGCCGCACCGACACCTTCAACCCGACGAAAATGGTGGTGTTCGGCTTCCCGGATGACTCGACCATCGGCACCGTCG
>NZ_QAIU01000310.1:425-6788 GCF_003061205.1 Pseudomonas sp. HMWF006 | reverse complement strand
CGCAAGTGTGGAACCAGAAACCACGGGAATCGATGTACCTGCACTGGGACGGCAATAACAACAAGATTCACGAACGCAACTACGCTGCCGCGATGGCCGTGGGCGCGACGCCGGAATCGGTGCTGCCGCCGAGCTTCAACCGGGTGACCAACTGGCTGCTCGGGCACAAGGCGCCGGCGTGGCCGTGGGCACTGGATCAGGCGAAAGTCGCCCAGGGCAAACCGGTCTGGGAGGCCAATTGCGCCGGTTGTCATGATTTCGGCCGCGCCGACACCGGGCAGGTCACCACCGACATCGACCAACTCGGCACCGATCCGCATCGGCTCGACTCGTTCACCACCGGTCTGGTGACGGCGTTCCACACCTTCAAGAAACCGCCGTTCGACTTCGGTGCGTATCGCAAGACCCAGAGCTACAGCAACACGCCGACTGACGGCATCTGGCTGCGCGCGCCGTACCTGCATAACGGGTCGGTGCCAACCCTGTGGGATCTGCTGCAACCGCCGGAAAAACGCCCGGTGGTGTTCTACACCGGCTCCGACGTCTACGACCCGGCCAACGTCGGTTTCGTCACCAGCGGCGCCCAGGCCAAAGCCTCGGCGGACTTCAAATACGACACCCGGCTGGAGGGCAACCACAACAGCGGTCACCTGTACGGGACGCAGCTGTCGGACGCCGACAAGCGTGCGTTGATCGAATTCATGAAAACCCTGTGAGCCCTTACGGATAGAGGATTACGCCATGTCAGCGGTCGGTCATCTGAAACACGAATACGACAAGGTCAAAGTGCGCATTCACGGCTTGTTCACGCGCATGGAGATGGCCTGGATGAAGCTCGTCAGCGAACTGGAGCCGCACGAGTTTCAGGCCATCATCAAGCTGCTGCAGCGCGGGCACGATCAGGCACAGTACGTGCTGAAAAACGGCGAGTTGCCGGACGACGAACCGAGCGTACCCTGGGAGCTGTCCCACGGTTTGTCGATCCTGCGCATCGGCGGTGCTGCGCCCTTGCCGCAGTCGAGTGATCAACTGCAAACCCGGGTGCTCAAGGACGGCAGCCTGCTTGGGTGTCGCAAGTGGGAACTGCTGGATCTGCTGTGGAGCGAGGCGCTGCTCAAATGGATCGAAAACCTGCGCCATCACGCAACCTTCGGCACCGACCCGGCGGTGGTGCAAATGGAGCGCGACGTGACCCTGGCCATCGCCGGCGATTGGGGCACCGGTCCCTTCGACAGCCACGCACCGGCGGTGTCGGTGGCCAACCAGATGCAGCTGGCGCAGGCGGATTTCACCATTCATCTGGGCGACGTTTACTACGCCGGCAGTCACTCCCAGGAGGACGTCGACATGGCCGGTTGGCCGATGGGCAGCCATGGCTCGTTCACCCTCAACTCCAACCACGAGATGTACAGCGGCGCCCACGGCTACTTCAAGGAACTGGCCAAGCGTTTTCCGGGGCAGCAGGGCACCAGTTACTTCGCCTTGATCAATGACGACTGGCTGGTGGTCGGGCTGGATTCGGCGTATGCCTCGGATGCGATGAACCTGTACATGGACGGCACCCTCAACGAACCGCAGATCCAGTGGCTGAAAGGCCTGCCGAAACGCAAGAAAATCATGGTGCTCAGCCATCATCAGGGCTTCGATATTTCCGGGCACAACAAGACTGCGCTGTATCAACCGGTGTGCGATGCGCTGGGGCGGGAGCCGGATTATTGGTATTGGGGGCATCTGCATAACGGCATCGTCTATGCGCAGCAGGGCGGTTTGCATGCGCGCTGTGCCGGGCACGGGGCGATTCCCTATGGCAATGCCAGCGAGCTGAACGGGCATTCGCGGGTGTTGTGGTCGGAGACGCAGGATGCCAACGATCCGGCGTATCCGCTGCGGGTGCTGAATGGCTACGCGAAAATCAGGTTGGTGGGGGAGGAGATATTTGAGGAGTTTATTGGCGAGGATGGATCGGTGAGGTGGTCATCCAAATAAGGCGGTGACTCGGCCGGCCTCTTCGCGAGCAAGCTCGCTCCCACAGTGGTCTGCGGTGTTAACAGAATTTGTGTACACCGCCAGTCCCTGTGGGAGCGAGCTTGCTCGCGAAGCTTTTGCTTTTAGCCCTGGACAGGAACGCCTTTGAGGTACGGCGCCGGCTCGGCGCCGAGGTTGCTCAGCATCCGCTCGCTGTACCAGTCGACGAAGTTGACCACGCCAAACTCATAGGTCTTGGAGTAAGGCCCAGGCTGGTAAGCGGTGGAGTTGATCCCGCGCTGGTTCTCTTCGGCCAGACGACGATCCTGATCGTTGGTCGCGTCCCACACCTGGCGCATGCGCTCTACGTCGTAATCCACGCCTTCGACCGCATCCTTGTGCACCAGCCATTTGGTGGTGACCATGGTTTCCTGGGCGCTGATCGGCCACACGGTGAAGACGATGATGTGGTCGCCCATGCAGTGGTTCCACGAGTGCGGCAGGTGCAGAATGCGCATCGAGCCGAGGTCGGGGTTCTTGATCCGGCCCATCAGTTTCGCGCAGCCCTGTTTGCCGTCCATGGTCATCGACACGGTGCCCTTGAGCAGCGGCATGCGCACGATACGGTTGCGCAGGCCGAAACTGGCGTGGGCGTAAGGGATTTTCTCGGCTTCCCAGGCAGCGGCGGAGGCGGCGACGTGATCCTTGAACGCCTGATCGGCGCGCGGGTCAGTGACGTCGTCCCATTCCAGCAGGGTTTTCAGCAGTTCCGGGTGCGACGCGTTGCAGTGGTAGCACTCGCGGTTGTTTTCCAGCACCAGTTTCCAGTTGGCCTTTTCCATCAAGGTGGTGGTGATCGCCACCTTGGTGTTCTCCATGTCGTACGGTTCCATGTAGTGGTTCAGCGTCGACAGGAAGTCATCAATGGCCGGTGGATTGTCCGCCAGGCTGATGAAGATGTAGCCGCCGGCGGTCTTCACGTTCACCGGTTTGAGGCCGTACTGCTTCATGTCGAAATCGGCGCCCATTTCGGTACCGGCAAACAGCAGTCGACCGTCCAGTTCATACGTCCACTGGTGGTAGTGGCAGACCAGTTTGGCGACCTTGCCTTTTTCGCTGGTGCACAGGCGCGAGCCACGGTGGCGGCAGACGTTATGGAAGGCATGCACCACGCCGTCGCCGCCACGAATGACGATGATCGGGTTCTTGCCGACCTGCAGGGTCAGGTAGTTGCCCTTGGCCGGGATCTCGCAGGTCATGCCGGCGATCAGCCATTCCTTCTGAAAGATCTCCTGCATGTCGATATCGAACAGGCGCTCGTCGCTGTAAAACGGCTGTGGCAGCGAAAAGGTGCGCTCGCGCTCCTGGAGCATTTGTGCGGTGGCCTTGCGTGCGGGTTCCAGCGGATCGCCCAGGCTGATTTTTGCGGTGACGTCCATCAATGTGATCCTCGAGGCCATTCTGTGTGGCCGATGAAAAGTGGCTGATCAGGGGTGCTACGCAAGGTGTAAAGGATTCGTCTTGGTGTGAGGCGAGTGTGGGGCCGGCGCTGCCCGGAACCTTATCCATGGGCGACATGGTGCAATCTGTTCCCGACGCGCAACCCCCGGCGGTTGGGGGCTGGTCGCGATAAGTATGCCGATGTCGCGGATAGGTAAACGGGCGGTCCGCGCTATACGCAGAATCGCCACATGAAGGCCGACAGTCGGCCGTGGAGAACAGCATGTCCAACAGCTTCCTGAATCCGGTCACCACCCAGACCTGGGCCAATGGCCGACACATCGTCCGTTGCGTCAAAGTCATCCAGGAAACCTGGGACGTGCGCACCTTCTGTTTCATGGCCGACCAGCCGATCCTGTTCTTCTTCAAGCCCGGGCAGTTCGTGACCCTGGAGCTGGAAATCGACGGTCAGCCGATCATGCGTTCGTACACCATTTCCAGTTCGCCGTCGGTGCCGTACAGCTTCTCGGTGACCATCAAGCGCGTGCCGGGCGGCAAGGTCTCCAACTGGCTGCACGACACGTTGCATGAAGGCCAGGAGCTGGCGGTGCACGGGCCGGTCGGGCTGTTCAACGCCATCGACTTCCCGAGCCCGAAAGTGCTTTACCTCAGCGGCGGCGTGGGGATCACCCCGTGCATGTCGATGGCGCGCTGGTTCTACGACACCAACGCCAACGTCGACATGACGTTTATTCACAGCGCCCGCTCGCCGAAAGACATCATTTACCACCGCGAGCTGGAACACATGGCGTCGCGGATCGACAACTTCAGCCTGCACCTGATCTGCGAGAAGCATGGTCTGGGTGAACCGTGGGCCGGTTAT
This sequence comes from Pseudomonas sp. HMWF006, assembly GCF_003061205.1. Taxonomy (NCBI): domain Bacteria; kingdom Pseudomonadati; phylum Pseudomonadota; class Gammaproteobacteria; order Pseudomonadales; family Pseudomonadaceae; genus Pseudomonas; species Pseudomonas sp. HMWF006. The sequence goes on along the minus strand of NZ_QAIU01000310.1, from coordinate 2,500 downwards.
CGCGGCTACCTCAATCACAAAATGCTCGAACTGATGGTGCCGGACTTCCTCGAGCGCGAAGTGTTCTGCTGCGGCCCGACGCCGTACATGACCGCGGTCAAGCGCCTGCTCGAAGCCGCCGGCTACGACATGTCGCGCTATCACGAGGAGTCCTTCGGCGCCACACCACCGGAAGCCCGCGCCGATGCAGTGGAGCAAGCCGAACAGGCCGCCGAGGCGCCGGAAATAGATGCGGCGGATCTGCATCAGGTCGAATTCACCGCGTCCGGCAAAAGCATTCGCGTGGCCCCGGGCGAAACCGTGCATGCGGCGGCGGCCAAGCTTGGTTTGATGATCCCGAAAGCCTGCGGCATGGGCATTTGCGGCACGTGCAAGGTGATGAAGCTGGGCGGCGAGGTGGAGATGGAGCACAACGGCGGGATCACCGAGGACGATGAGGCGGAAGGGTTTATTCTTTCGTGCTGCAGCGTGCCGAAGGGCGACGTGCGTATCGAATTCTGATCGGTAACCCTCACCCCAGCCCTCTCCCAGAGGGAGAGGGGGCCGACCGAGGTGTCTGGCGTTCAACATCGACCTGAAAGACCTTATCGAGTATGGATTCGGTAAAGCAGTTTCACGTCGGCGTAATTCTCAAATATCCCCCAATCAGTCCCCTCTCCCTTTGGGAGAGGGCTAGGGTGAGGGGCTTTTCAGTCGATAAACAAATCCGGCATCAGTGCCGCGTCGCTTTCTCGATCAAAGCGATATTGATCGAACTCAGCCACACCGCTCTCACGCAAAATCTCTTCATCAACCAACAATCGCCCAGTGATCTGCCGCCCGCTGCTGCTCAGAATCACATGCGCCGCATCCGCCATGATCGCAGGCGTGCGCGCCTGTTTGAACGACTCGCGATTGCCCAGCTGAAACTCGATCGCCGCTGTGGCAATCATCGTCTGCGGCCACAGCGAATTGACGCTGATCCCGTAACTGGCGAATTCCTCGCTCATGCCTACGGTCAGCATGCTCATGCCGTACTTGGTCACGGTGTAGGGGCTGAACTGCGCAAACCATTTGCTCGCCAGGTTCAGCGGCGGTGACAGGTTGAGGATGTGCCCGGCCGATTTTTTCAGATAGGGCAGGGCCGCCTGGCTGCACAGCAACACGGCGCGGGTGTTGATCTGGTGCATCAGGTCGAAGCGCTTGAGTTCGATGTGTTGCACGCCAGTCAGCTTGATCGCCCCGGCGTTGTTCACCAGCGCATCAATGCCGCCGAAATGCTCGTTGGCCTGGGCCAGTGCCTGACGCACGGCGTCGTCATCACGCACATCCACTTGCAGCGCCAGGGCCTTGCCGCCGGCGGCTTCGACTTCGGCGGCGACGCTGTGGATGGTGCCGGGCAGCTTGGCGTGGGGTTCGGCGCTTTTAGCGGCGATGACGATATTGGCCCCGTCCTTCGCGGCGCGCAGCGCAATCTCACGCCCGATGCCACGGCTGGCGCCGGTGATGAACAGTGTTTTGCCTTGTAACGACATGCCGATGCTCCTGCTTATTGTTAGGTGAGCGGAGGCTCGACAGACACTGTAGACCAAGTCTTTCTGGGCACGAGGAAGGAGGATTGAGGATGCTTGGGGGAGTGGCGGTTGTGGCAAGGGGATAAATCCCCTTTCCACAGGGGGCTCCCCTCATGACAGGGAGTCCCTCACAGGGAGTTCATTTGCTCAAAAAAGTCAGGCGGACATGACTTCGCGGATGTCGCGGGCCAGTTCGCGTACGCGTTCTTCTTCGGTGTCCCACGAGCACATGAAGCGCGCGCCGCCCTTGCCGATGAAGGTGTAGAAGCGCCAGTTCTTTGCAGTCAGGGCGGCGATGGCCGGTTCCGAGAGTTGCAGGAACACGCCGTTGGCCTGGACCGGGAACATCAGTTCCACGCCCGGGATGTCGCTGACCAGTTCGGCCAGTAATTGCGCGCAATGGTTGGCGTGGCGGGCATATTTGAGCCAGGCGTCGTTTTCGAGGATGCCGACCCACGGTGCCGAGAGGAAGCGCATTTTCGACGCCAGTTGCCCGGCCTGTTTGCAGCGGTAATCGAAGTC
>NZ_QAIU01000310.1:0-407 GCF_003061205.1 Pseudomonas sp. HMWF006 | reverse complement strand
CCGCCATGCCGTTCTTGGTGCCGCCGAAGCACAGCACGTCGACGCCGGCCTTCCAGGTGAGGTCGGCCGGCGAGCAGCCGAGGAACGCGCAGGCGTTGGAGAAGCGCGCGCCGTCCATGTGCAGGTGCAGGCCCAGTTCCTTGCAGGTGGCGCTGATGGCGCGGACTTCTTCAGGGGTGTAGACGCTGCCGACTTCGGTGGCCTGGGTCAGGGTCACGACGCGCGGTTTCGGGTAATGGATGTCCTGGCGCTTGAGCGCGACTTCACGGATCGACTGCGGGGTGATCTTGCCGTTTTCAGTGCCGGCGATCAGCAGTTTCGAGCCGTTGGAGAAAAATTCCGGGGCGCCGCACTCGTCGGTTTCGACGTGGGCGGTTTCCGAGCAGATCACGCTGTGGTAACTCTGG
>NZ_QAIU01000309.1:1583-11492 GCF_003061205.1 Pseudomonas sp. HMWF006 | reverse complement strand
GTGGTGATCTGTTCATTGGTCAGCGCGGAACCCAAGGCTTCCGGGTGCGGCGTTTGCGCCAGTCGACCTTCGCTGGTCACGCGCAGGCATTCACGTTCGATACCGTGAAGGCACTGTTCGAGCAGAGAGAGGTTGGCGCGCTCGCCGAGCAGAGCCAGGCGGCGGTTGAGAAGTTCGCTCAATTTGGATTCCTTCACGCGTCAGTCGCCCCAATATGGGGGTGGGCAGGACGGTCTACAAGGGTGAAGTTGAAACTGGCGTTTTCGCCTGGTTTTTGAGCCGTAAAGGCCCGTGCCGATCGCCAACTTCACTCCTTGAATCTGGCTATTGCGCGTGCGGAAAAGTTCGACGCCGCAGACACAGCGCCGAAATTAACTCAAATTGATGACCAGTAGCTACAGGACAGCGAACGTGCCTTGCGCTTTTGCGACCAGTTTGTCGCCCTGCATCACGTCGGCTTCGACCACCAATGTGCGGCGACCCGGGTGGATCACCCGGGCCGTGCACAGCACCTCGCCGTCGGATACGGCGCGGATGTAGTTGATCTTGCACTCGATGGTCGCGCTCTGCTGATCGAAGCCGTGGGTGCTGGAACAGGCCAGCCCCATGGCAATGTCGACCAGGCTGAACAGCGCGCCACCGTGCAACTTGCCGCCACGGTTGCGCAGTTCCGGTTCCAGCACCAGGGCGACTTGCGCCACCCCGGTTTCCAGGCTGTGCAGGCGGCAGCCCAACAGCTTGAAAAACGCGCTCTCGACGAGCCCGGCCGGAATCTCCATCAGCGTTTCTTCAACTGCTTGGCGTTGGCGAACAGCGAGGCCATCGCATTGTTCACCGGCGCGGCAGGAGCGGATTCCTTGCGTGGCGCGTTGCCCGAAGACTGGCGCGGCGCCGAGCCCGGACGCGAACCACGGGCACCGTCGATCTTCTCGCCCGGGGTGTCGCTCATGCGCATCGACAGGCCGACGCGTTTGCGCGGGATGTCGACTTCCATGACCTTCACTTTCACTACGTCACCGGCCTTCACCGCTTCGCGTGGGTCCTTGATGAATTTCTCCGACAGTGCCGAGATGTGCACCAGACCGTCCTGATGCACGCCGATGTCGACGAATGCGCCGAACGCGGTCACGTTGGTCACGACGCCCTCGAGGATCATCCCCAGTTGCAGGTCTTTCAGGTCTTCGACGCCTTCCTGGAACTCGGCAGTCTTGAATTCCGGACGCGGGTCGCGACCCGGTTTTTCCAGTTCTTGCAGGATGTCGGTGACGGTTGGCAGACCGAAGGTTTCGTCGGTGAATTTCTTCGGATCCAGACGCTTGAGGAACGCGGCATCGCCAATCAGCGAGCGAATGTCGCGGTCGGTTTCAGCGGCAATGCGTTGCACCAGCGGATAGGCTTCCGGGTGAACCGCCGAGGAATCCAGCGGGTTGTCACCGTTCATCACGCGCAGGAAACCGGCCGCCTGCTCGAAGGTTTTTTCGCCCAGACGTGCGACTTTCTTCAGTGCCGCGCGGGTTTTGAATGCGCCGTGTTCGTCACGGTGGGCAACGATGTTCTGCGCCAGGGTCGCGTTGAGGCCGGAGATCCGCGCCAACAGTGCCACCGAGGCGGTGTTCACGTCGACACCAACGGCGTTCACACAGTCCTCGACCACCGCATCCAGCCCGCGCGCCAGTTTCAGCTGCGAGACGTCGTGCTGGTATTGGCCGACACCGATGGATTTCGGGTCGATCTTCACCAGCTCTGCCAGTGGATCCTGGAGACGGCGGGCGATGGATACTGCACCACGGATCGACACGTCGAGATCCGGGAATTCCTTGGCCGCCAGTTCCGACGCCGAGTACACCGATGCACCCGCTTCGGAAACCATGACCTTGGTCATTTTCATGGCTGGGTATTTTTTGATCAGCTCAATGGCCAGCTTGTCGGTTTCGCGGCTGGCGGTGCCGTTGCCGATGGCGATCAGGTCAACCGAGTGCTTGGCGCACAGCGCGGCCAGAATGGCGATGGTCTGATCCCATTTGTTGTGCGGCACGTGCGGGTAAACCGTGGCGTGATCGAGCAGCTTGCCGGTGGAGTCGACCACGGCGACCTTGCAACCGGTACGCAGGCCCGGGTCGAGGCCCAGCGTGGCGCGCGGGCCGGCCGGCGCGGCCAGCAGCAGGTCGTGCAGGTTGTGGGCGAAGACGTTGATCGCCTCGGTTTCGGCGCCGTCGCGCAGCTCGCCGAGCAGGTCGGTTTCCAGGTGGGTGTAGAGCTTGACCTTCCAGGTCCAGCGCACCACTTCACCGAGCCATTTGTCGGCCGGGCGGTTCTGGTTCTGGATGCCGAATTGCTGGCCGATCATGCCCTCGCACGGGTGCATGGTGCCCGGCAGTTCGTCGCCGACTTTCAGCGAGGAGCTGAGAATGCCTTCGTTGCGGCCACGGAAAATCGCCAGTGCACGGTGCGACGGCATGCTTTTCAGCGGTTCGTCGTGCTCGAAGTAGTCGCGGAACTTGGCGCCTTCCTCTTCCTTGCCGGCAATCACGCGAGCGCTGATGGTCGCTTCCTGCTTGAGGTAGTTGCGCAGTTTTTCCAGCAGGCTGGCGTCTTCGGCGAAGCGCTCCATCAGGATGTACTTGGCGCCTTCGAGCGCTGCCTTCACATCGGCCACGCCTTTTTCGGCATCGACAAAACGTGCGGCTTCGGCTTCCGGGGACAGATTCGGGTCGTTGAACAGGCCGTCGGCCAGCTCGCCGAGGCCGGCTTCCAGGGCGATCTGGCCCTTGGTGCGGCGCTTTTGCTTGTACGGCAGGTACAAGTCTTCGAGGCGGGTCTTGGTGTCGGCGAGTTTGATATCGCGTTCGAGGGCCGGGGTGAGTTTGCCTTGCTCCTCGATGCTGGCGAGGATGCTGATGCGCCGTTCGTCGAGTTCTCGCAGGTAGCGCAGACGCTCTTCGAGATGACGCAGTTGGGTGTCATCGAGGCTGCCGGTGACTTCTTTCCGGTAACGGGCGATGAAGGGAACGGTAGAGCCTTCATCGAGTAGCGCGACGGCCGCTTCGACCTGTTGCGGGCGTACGCCGAGTTCCTCGGCGATGCGGCTGTTGATGCTGTCCATAAAACCACCTGACATAGTGTGAAAGCAGGCTCGCAGGCACGGAAATAAAGGCCCGGAGTCTGGTTGAGCGGCTAGAAAATTGCCGCTGCCTGGGTCAAAAGGCTCCCCATTGACCCGTGAAATCGAACAATTACTGCGCCGGTCCGGAAAAAATCGCGGCCACCTGCGGTAACGATTCAGACGTTGCCTGGCACAAAACGCCGCGCATTATAACCAGCGTTCTGTCATTCGGGGGTGTAGCAGTCTGTAGGCATAAACCCCGGTTTTCTGGCAGTGAAGGAAAAATCTGCTAACAATGCACACGGTGCGTATAACGGCAGCTACGCCATAATGCGCGCCGAGCTAAAAGGAGCATCCAATGAGCAGCACTGTAAATAATGCTGAAGGCGAAAAAATTCTTATTGTTGACGACGATCCGGGTCTGAGCAGCCTGCTGGAACGTTTTTTCGTCAGCAAGGGCTACCGCGCCCGTACCGTACCGAACACCGAGCAGATGGATCGTCTGCTGTCGCGTGAAGTCTTCAATCTGGTGGTCCTCGACCTGATGCTGCCGGGCGAAGACGGCCTGACCGCGTGCCGCCGTCTGCGGGCCGCGAACAACCAGATTCCGATCATCATGCTCACCGCCAAGGGCGATGAGATGAGCCGTATCAAGGGCCTGGAACTGGGCGCCGACGATTACCTGGCCAAGCCGTTCAACCCGGACGAGCTGATGGCGCGCGTCAAAGCGGTGTTGCGCCGCCAGGCCGCACCGGTCCCGGGCGCTCCGGGCAGCGAAGATGAAAACGTCACCTTCGGTGATTACGTGCTGTCGCTGGCTACCCGCGAACTGAAACGCGGCGATGAAGTGCACATGCTCACCACCGGTGAGTTTGCGGTACTCAAGGCGCTGGTGATGAACGCACGTCAGCCACTGACCCGCGACAAACTGATGAACCTGGCCCGTGGCCGCGAGTGGGATGCGCTGGAGCGTTCCATCGACGTGCAGATCTCCCGTCTGCGCCGGATGATCGAACCCGATCCGTCCAAGCCTCGCTACATCCAGACTGTCTGGGGCGTGGGTTACGTGTTTGTGCCGGATGGTGCCGCCACCAAGTGATCGGTGATTTGTAGGAGCGGGTCTGCCGGGGGCGGGTCGAACGGCCATTCCCGCAGACTCGCAATCCGCAATATGCGAGCATTGCTCGCTCCTGCAAGTGTGTAGCGGTTATTGATGAAAACCCCTGTCTGGTTCCCCCAAAGTTTCTTCTCCCGCACCCTTTGGCTGGTGCTCATCGTCGTGCTGTTTTCCAAGGCGCTGACTCTGGTTTATCTGCTGATGAACGAGGACGTGCTGGTGGATCGCCAATACAGCCACGGCGTCGCCCTGACGCTGCGCGCCTATTGGGCGGCTGACGAGGAAAACCGCGCAAAAATCGCCGATGCCGCGACCTTGATCCGGGTGGTCGGTGCCGGTGTGCCGGAAGGCGAACAGCACTGGCCGTACAGCGAGATCTACCAGCGCCAGATGCAGGCTGAGCTCGGTGCCGACACCGAAGTGCGTTTACGCATGCACTCGCCGCCAGCGCTGTGGGTGCGTGCGCCGAGCCTCGGTGATGGCTGGCTGAAAGTGCCGTTGTATCCACACCCGCTGCGTGGTCAGAAAATCTGGAACGTGCTCGGCTGGTTCCTTGCCATCGGTTTGTTGTCGACCGCCTCGGCGTGGATTTTCGTCAGCCAGCTCAATCAGCCGTTGAAGCGCCTGGTGTACGCCGCCCGGCAACTGGGCCAGGGTCGCAGCGTGCGTCTGCCGATCAGCGACACGCCGAGTGAAATGACTGAGGTGTATCGCGCCTTCAACCAGATGGCCGAAGACGTCGAACAGGCGGGACGTGAGCGTGAACTGATGCTGGCCGGTGTCTCTCACGACTTGCGCACGCCGCTGACGCGCCTGCGCCTGTCGCTGGAGTTGATGGGGGATCATAACGACCTGACCGACGACATGGTGCGCGACATCGAAGACATGGACGCGATTCTCGACCAGTTCCTTGCGTTCATTCGTGATGGCCGCGATGAGTCAGTGGAGGAGGTGGATCTCAGCGATCTGGTGCGTGAGGTGGCAGCACCTTACAACCAGAATGAAGAGAAGGTGCGTTTGCGTCTGGAGCCGATCCAGCCATTCCCGCTGCGGCGGGTTTCGATGAAGCGCCTGTTGAACAACCTGATCGGCAACGCCTTGAACCATGCGGGCGGCAGTGTTGAGGTGGCGGCGTATGTGTCCGGCGACACCAGCGCGCCGTACGTGGTCCTGAGCGTGATGGATCGTGGCGCGGGCATCGACCCTGCGGAGCTTGAAGCCATCTTTAACCCGTTCACCCGTGGCGACCGCGCCCGTGGCGGCAAAGGCACCGGGCTGGGCCTGGCGATTGTGAAGCGGATTGCTTCGATGCATGGCGGCAATGTCGAGCTGCGCAATCGCTCCGGGGGAGGACTGGAAGCGCGAGTACGCTTGCCGTTGGGGTTGATGCTTCCTCGGGATGCGGTATAGGAGCAGCGGCGAGTTTCAAGCGGCAAGCGGCAAGCAAAAGTGTTTTTTACTTGCCGCTTGAAACTTGCCGCTCGAAGCTGCTTTTCAGCCCTTGCCTTTGGTGCGGGTCATGTTCGGCCCGCCGTTCTTCTCAAGGTGCTCGATGATGATCCCCGCCACGTTCTTGCCCGTGGTGGTCTCGATCCCTTCCAGCCCAGGCGACGAGTTCACCTCCATCACCAGCGGCCCGTGATTGGAACGCAGAATATCCACACCCGCCACCGCCAGGCCCATGACCTTGGCTGCACGCAAGGCGGTCATGCGTTCTTCCGGAGTGATCTTGATCAGGCTGGCGCTGCCGCCGCGATGCAGGTTGGAGCGGAACTCCCCCGGCTTGGCCTGACGCTTCATGGCCGCGATCACCTTGTCGCCGACCACGAAGCAGCGGATGTCCGCACCGCCGGCTTCCTTGATGTATTCCTGGACCATGATGTTCTGCTTCAGGCCCATGAATGCTTCGATCACCGACTCCGCCGCCGTCGCGGTTTCGCACAGCACCACGCCGATGCCTTGGGTGCCTTCCAGCACCTTGATCACCAGTGGCGCGCCGTTGACCATGTCGATCAGGTCGGGAATGTCATCCGGCGAGTGAGCAAACCCGGTCACCGGCAAGCCGATGCCTCGCCGTGACAGCAGTTGCAGCGAGCGCAGTTTGTCCCGCGAACGGGCGATGGCCACCGACTCGTTCAGCGGGAACACGCCCATCATTTCGAACTGGCGCAACACCGCACAACCATAAAACGTCACCGACGCCCCGATCCGCGGAATCACCGCATCGAAGCCTTCCAGCGGTTTGCCGCGATAGTGGATCTGCGGCTTGTGACTGGCGATGTTCATATAGGCGCGCAAGGTGTCGATCACGACCATTTCATGCCCGCGCTCGGTTCCGGCTTCGACCAGACGGCGGGTGGAATACAGACGCGGGTTCCGCGACAGCACAGCGATCTTCATGCAACACCTGTGGAGGAGGTAGATACCGGGAACACCGGCTTGTCTTGTACATATTTGATGCCCGGATTGACCACCAGCTGGCCATCGATCAGGGCTTTGGAACCGAGCAACAGGCGATAGCGCATGGACTTGCGGCAGGCGAGGGTGAACTCGACCGGCCAGACCCGATCGCCCAAGGCCAGGGTGGTGCTGATCACGTAGCGCACCTGGGCATGGCCGTTGGAGCTTTTAATGGTTTTGCGCGTGACCAGCGGTGCTTCGCAACGCCGGTGACGCAACTGCACCACCGTGCCGAGGTGCGCGGTGAAGCGCACCCACTTCTCGCCGTCGCGTTCGAACGGTTCGATGTCGGTGGCGTGCAGGCTGGAGGTGCTGGCACCGGTGTCGATTTTTGCGCGCAGGCCCGCAACTCCCAGATCCGGGAGCGCCACCCACTCGCGCAGACCGACAACGGTCAAATGGTCAAATGTCTTCAATGGAAAAAACCAACAATTAACGCGTCCACGCCTCAGGTGATACCTGGGCCAACGCTTTGAATGCAGGCTTGGCGAACCAGAACCCCTGCATCAGAAATATTCCGCAATCCGCCAGGAAGTCCCGCTCGCCGGCGCGCTCTATGCCTTCGGCAATGACTGTAACGTCCAACTCCGCACAGATTGTGACAATCCCCCGAACGATAGCCTGACGGACACGGTCTTGATCGACATCGCGAATCAGCGCCATGTCGAGTTTGATCAGATCCGGTTGAAAATCAGCCAGCAGATTCAGCCCCGAAAAACCGGCACCGAAATCGTCGATGGCCGTCTTGAAGCCGAATTCGCGGTATTCACGCAGAATATTGGTCAAATGGCGATAGTTATCTACGTGCTCGCTTTCCAGGGTTTCGAAAATCAGCCGGTCGATCGGGAAATTGTGTTTCTTTGCCGCTTCCAGCGTGCTGCGTATGCATGACTCTGGACGATAGACGGCGTTGGGCATGAAGTTGATCGACAAGTGTGTCTGCATATTAAGACTGGCCGCACCTTCGATGGCGCGGGTCCGGCAGAGCTGATCGAAACGGTAACGGTTGTCTTCTGTAACTTGATCTAACACCGTCAACGCGCCTTCACCGGCGGTCCCTCGAACCAGCGCCTCGTGGGCGAAGACCGCCTGTTCGCGCAGGTCCACGATGGGCTGATAGGCGAAGGCAAAATCGAAGCCCAGCGGCTCGCTGTGCCGGCAACCCTGGCAACCCGCTTTGGGCGAGGTCAACGAAGACGGGAGTCTGGTCACTTGATCACTCCATGCCGGTCAACCGGCCAGGATCTCAGTTTATCTGGAGGGCTGGGTTCTTGCGCCCGACAGAATCGGTAGTACAGTTCCGACTACTGGCTGAACGAGGAATTCATATGGCGCAAAAACAGGAAGAGGACGACAAGGTCCGTCTCGATAAATGGTTGTGGGCCGCGCGGTTTTACAAAACCCGTGCCTTGGCCAAAGCGGCGATCGAGAGTGGCAAGGTGCATTGTCGGGGCGAGCGGTGCAAACCGGGCAAGGAGCCGCGAATCGGCGATGAGTTCGAGATCCGCACCGGGTTCGAAGTGCGCACGGTTCGGGTCGAAGCGTTGTCGATCGTGCGTCGTGGCGCGCCGGAAGCGCAGACGCTGTACGCAGAGACCGAGGCGAGTAGTGCCAAGCGCGAAGCCGCGGCGGCGATGCGCAAGGCCGGTTCTCTGGGCGTGAGCACCGACGGCAAGCCGAGCAAGAAGCAGCGGCGGGACCTGTTTAAATTTCGTGGGAACAGTAACGACGCATGATTGTGGCGAGGGAGCAAGCTTCCTCCCTCGCCCCAGGCAGTGCGCAAAACTGTCAGTTTGCTGCGGATACCACACTCATCCGCGAAACCATCGGCAACTTGCCCAGCAGCGCGAAGATCGGCGCTGTCACCTTCAGCCAGAAATTCGACGCGTGCCAGGCAAACGGCGTGTAATAACCCCAGCCCAATGCCCACACCGCCAGCAGTAAACCGCCGATGTAATCGTCCTGGCCCCAATGCGCGCCCGCCACCAGGCGTGGCAGCATGAACAACAGCGCCAGGCCCCAGATGCTCAGGAACTGGCCAACCGTACGACTGAACACGCCCATGAACAGGGCCCAGATCAACAGTACCGAAGCATGGTCACCGGGAAAGCTCTGGCCCGAACGGTCCTTCAGCTCCCAGGTTTTTTCCATATGCGGGAAGTAGTCGCTGATGTGCACTGCGCCTTCAAGCACCATCGACGGGCTGCTGTGCTGCCAGTCCATGTGGTCGGCAAACTTGGAAAACAGCGCGCGGATGACCACCATCAGCAGCAGGATCGAGAAAAAACCAAAGAACGCGCGACGCACGTCAATCGCCTTGAATACCCAGTCACCCTTGATCAACAACGTCAGCAGAATGATCCCGACGACGATGTCAAACGGGCGCAGGCTTGCAATTGCCCAGATGTGGAGCCATATCGGGTTGCTGGCCAGCGGTGCATTGAGCGAGCGGAACAGCCACTCGTCGAAAATCACACACAGCATCTGGCCCGTAGGCCATAACCAGAAAGCCAGTAGTGCCAATGGCACCACGTTACACAGAACCAGCCGGCCGAGGTTCCACCTTGATTGGAACAAACCCGGATTGTTCATAAAATGCCTCCCATGGCTAAGCATCGGCACCAAAAAAAGTGCCAAGAAACGAAATTTTCACGTTTTGTAACCATTTTGTCATCACATTCAGATACCCAGACCTATGACCGACCTACCGGATACCGATTACACCCAACGCTTCATCTTCGATGACAGCGACACGCGCGGCGAACTGGTTGCGCTGGAACGCAGCTACGCCGAAGTCCTTGCCAAGCACCCGTACCCGGAGCCGGTGGCGCAGCTGCTGGGCGAATTGATGGCGGCCGCCTCGTTGCTGGTGGGCACCCTGAAATTCGACGGCTTGCTGATTCTGCAGGCGCGTTCCGAAGGGCCGATTCCGCTGCTGATGATCGAATGCTCCAGCGAGCGCGAGATCCGTGGCCTGGCGCGTTACAACGCCGAGCAGATCGCGCCGGACGCCACCCTTGCCGACCTGATGCCGGGCGGCGACCTGACCCTGACCGTCGACCCGACGATCGGCCAGCGTTACCAGGGCATCGTCGACCTTGACGGCGACAACCTGTCTGAGTGCTTCACCAATTATTTCGTCATGTCGCAACAGGTCGGCACGCGCTTCAAGCTGTTCGCCGACGGCCGTCGTGCGCGCGGGATGCTGCTGCAACAGCTGCCGGCCGAC
>NZ_QAIU01000309.1:0-1573 GCF_003061205.1 Pseudomonas sp. HMWF006 | reverse complement strand
TTGTTGAGCCTGGACAACGAAACCGTGTTGCATCGTCTCTACCATGAAGAGCAGGTGCGTCTGTTCGATGTGCAGAAACTGCGCTTCCGTTGCACCTGCTCACGCGAGCGTTCGGGCAACGCGCTGGTCAGTCTGGGTCTTGAGGATGCGCAGCAGTTGGTTCAAGAGAACGGCGGCAATATCGAGATCGATTGCCAGTTCTGCAATCAGCAGTACCTGTTCGACGCAGCCGATATCGCTCAATTGTTCGCTGGCGCAGGCGTCGACACGCCGTCAGATACCCGGCACTAAAACGGTTCAGCGCAGGTAAATTCACTGCGTAACGACGGAATTTCGCCGTTACGACGGGAGGACCCTACTCTTTTTGGGCTTTTCTGGCATAATCCGGCCCACTTTTTTCGCGGTAGTAGTGCACGACTTTCTACTACAAAACGTTTGGAGCACACTCGGCCACTGGCCGACGGGGAACCTCATGACGCAAGCCAATAACGCCGTGTACACCGATCTGAGTGTTGATGATCTGGTTAAAGAAGCCCTGAACCGCGGTGAGGGCGAGCTTGCCGATACCGGCGCTCTGGTTGTTCGCACTGGTCACCGCACCGGTCGTTCGCCGGTTGACCGTTTCATCGTTGAAGAGCCTTCCACCCAGGCCGCTATCGCCTGGGGCCCGATCAACCGCAAGTTCCCGGCCGACAAGTTCGACGCGCTGTGGGCTCGCGTAGAAGCATTCAACAACGCGCAAGAGCATTTCGTTTCCCACGTGCATGTAGGCGCGGCCGAAGATCACTACCTGGCCGTGAAAATGACCACTCAGACTGCCTGGCAGAACCTGTTCGGTCGTTGCCTGTTCATCAACCCGGCGCAGTACAACCCGGCCGGTCGTGAAGAGTGGCAAGTGCTCAACGTGGCCAACTTCGAGTGCGTGCCTGAGCGTGACGGCACCAACTCCGACGGTTGCGTGATCCTCAACTTCGCACAGAAGAAAGTGCTGATCGCCGGCATGCGTTACGCCGGTGAGATGAAGAAAGCCATGTTCTCCGTGCAGAACTTCCTGCTGCCGGCCGCTGACGTGCTGCCAATGCACTGCGCTGCCAACATCGGCGAAGAAGGCGACGTGACCCTGTTCTTCGGTCTGTCGGGCACCGGTAAAACCACCCTGTCGGCCGACGAAAGCCGTTACCTGATCGGTGACGACGAACACGGTTGGGGCGAAGGCGTTGTCTTCAACATCGAAGGCGGCTGCTATGCCAAGTGCATCGACCTGTCCGAGAAGAACGAGCCGGTCATCTGGAAAGCCATCAAGCACGGCGCTGTGCTGGAAAACGTTGTTATCGACGACGCCAAGCACGCCGACTACGCCGATGTCAGCCTGACCCAGAACAGCCGCGCGGCCTACCCGCTGGAGCACGTTGCCAAGCGTTCCGAGAAGAACCTGGGCGGCGAGCCAAACGCTGTGATCTTCCTGACCTGCGACCTGACCGGCGTCCTGCCGCCAGTGTCGATCCTCAACGAAGAACAAGCGGCCTACCACTTCCTGTCCGGCTACACCGCTCTGGTGGGCTCGACTGAAATG
>NZ_QAIU01000308.1:0-3506 GCF_003061205.1 Pseudomonas sp. HMWF006 | reverse complement strand
GGCGCACGTTGTCGGCTAACGACCAGGTTGAGCGCGGGCGATTGAATTGACGCTCCAGTCGTTGCGGGTCGAGGCCCCCAGCGCTGTGATTGAGCAGCACGGGCAAGGCTCGTTCAAGGCTATCGCTGGCAGCCAGGGCTTGCAGTTGCGCCAGACGTTCGGGGCTGCGCCGTTGTCGTGCCGGTGCAAACGGGTCGAGGACCTGACCGCCACCCAAGGTCCGTTGCGCGCTCTGGTCACGCAGAATCAGCCGATCGCCCTTCAACGCCTGCACCGGCACATTGATCAGCAATTGCGCGAACATCCGCTCGCCGGGACTCAAGCGTGGCCCTTCGAGCAAGGCCACCCGGGCGATGACATCCTGCGTGCCGAGATGCACATGCACCGGGTGAAAGTGTTCGAAGGTGCGTTCGCCGGGCAATAGATGAAAGTCGATGTCGAGCCGTTGTGTCGGGGCGTGCAACCACTCGCTTAGCAGCCACTGGCCGCGATGGATCTGCGCCAGTTCAAGGCGTTCACCGCTCAGATTCAACGCCACCCGTTGCCCGGCGAAGGCCTGTTCGGCGGCTTGGTTCTGCGCGTGCAAGCCGCGCACCCGCACGGTTTTCCCGGATGGCCCGAGGGTCAGTCTGTCGCCGACCGTAACTGCGCCCGACAACGCCGTGCCGGTCACCACAATCCCCGCGCCCGCCACGCTGAACGCGCGGTCGATGGCCAGGCGAAATCCCCCTTCACGGCTATGCTCATGTACCTCGCTTTGCGTCTGCACCAGCAGCTCGCGCAGTGCTTCAATGCCCTGCCCGCTCAAGCTCGACACAGTCATTATCGGCGCCTCGGCAAACGGCCCCGGCGCGAGTAGATCCAGCACTTGACGCTGCACTTCTTCCACCCTGCCCGCCTCGGCTCGATCACATTTGGTGATCGCCACCACGGCCCGCGAAATGCCGAGCAATTCAACAATCGCCAGGTGTTCGCGGGTTTGCGGCATCACACCGTCATCCGCCGCCACCACCAGCAACACCAGATCAATGCCTTGCGCACCGGCGAGCATGTTATGGGTGAATTTTTCGTGGCCGGGGACGTCGATAAACCCGGTCAGCCCCGTGCCAGGTTCAAGTTCGGCGTAGAGATAACCCAGGTCGATGGTCATGCCGCGCTCGCGTTCCTGCGGGCGGCGGTCGCCGGTTTGCCCGGTCAAGGCTTGCAGCAGCGACGTCTTGCCGTGGTCGATGTGCCCCGCCGTGCCGACGATCACGAATCGACCTGCAAGTGCGGCAATTGCGCGAGCCACGCCGGTTCATCGTCGAGCTGACGCAAATCCAGCCACAGCGCATCATCGTCAATGCGTCCAAGCACCGGGATCGGCAAGGCGCGCAGCGCCGCTTCCAGAGTCAGCAGGCAACGCCCGCGCAAGCGCTTGGACACTTGCGGGCGCAGGCACAACGCCGCGCTCGGCAAGCGCGCCACCGGTTGGCTGCCGCTGCCAATCATGCCCAAGGCGTGGACTGCGCTGACATTCCAGGTCTCGCCCAATACGTCAGCCAGCGCCGGCTGCAGCCGTGACGCCTGGGCGAAGATGTTGGCTTGCGGGCGCGTCAACAGGCGCAGGCTCGGCAGACGTTCAGCGAGGCGGTCCGGGTCGCGGTATAACCCCAGCACCGCCTCCAGCGCGGCCAAGGTCAGCTTGTCCACCCGCAACGCGCGTTTCAGCGGGTTCTTCTTGATCTTCGCGATCAGTTCTTTGCGGCCGACAATCAACCCGGCCTGCGGCCCTCCCAGTAATTTGTCGCCACTGAAGGTGACGATATCTGCACCATCGAGCAACGCTTGGCGCACCGTCGGTTCCGCCGGCAAGCCCCAGCGCGTCAAGTCCAACAAACTGCCGCTACCGAGATCTTCCAGCAACGGCAGGCCATGTCGGTGGGCCAGCTCGGCCAGTTCCGCTGTCGGCACGCGGGCGGTAAAACCTTCGATGCTGTAGTTGCTGGCATGCACGCGCATGATCAAGCCGCTGCGCGGGCTGATCGCCGCCTCATAGTCGCGGGCATGGGTGCGATTGGTCGTGCCGACTTCGTGCAGACGCACGCCGGCGCGGGCCATGATGTCGGGGATGCGGAACGCACCGCCGATTTCGATTAGCTCGCCACGGGAAATGATGCCTTCCTTGCGTGCGCCGAGACTGTTCAGGGTCAAGAGCACGGCGGCGGCATTGTTGTTGACCACGGTAACGGCTTCGGCGCCGGTCAGTTCGCGGATCAGGCCTTCGATCAAATCATCGCGATCACCGCGCTTGCCGCTGCCCAGATCGAACTCCAGGTTGAGCGGATAACGCGCGGCCATGTGCACGGCCTCAATGGCTTCGTCCGGGAGCAAGGCGCGGCCGAGGTTGGTGTGCAACACCGTGCCGGTCAGGTTGAACACCCGCCGCACGTTGCTGCGCTGTTGCCGGGCCAGGCGTTCACCGACGCGGCCAGCGAGCACTTCGGGGCTGATTTCGACGGCGGACAATTGCCCGCTCAAGACAGCGGAACGCAACTCATCGAGCAACTGGCGTAAACCCGCCAGCAGCGACTCACGTCCATGACGCTCGGCCAACGGCAGGCAGGCCGGGTGACGCAACAACCCATCAATGGAAGGTAACCGCAGGGACATCAGCCACTCCTGGAGACAGATCACTGGGCCAGAGTGTAGACCCTGCGTTCACTCATCTCCCGGAGCCAGCAAGAGATTCGGTGCCAGCCGCTGATAACCGTCCTGAGCCAGACGCATATCCAGCAGCAAACTGCCGAGATCTGCCGACAACGCCTCGGCATCGGCATCGTTCTCCAGATAAACCAGTTTCAGGTAGCTATTGCAGCCCGGACAGACCTCCGCCCTTAACGGCGCCTGATTGGCCGCATGCCGATCATCCTCAAAGCTCAGATAGTCGAGCCCTTTGCTCGACTCGCAATACACGCACTTGACCCGCACCACATGCCATTCGCAGGCACACAGCGAACACACCAGATAACGCAGACCGTTGTGTTTGCCGCGATGGCGGATCACCCCGGCCATCGCCGGTGACCCGCAGGCCGGGCATTGGCTGAGGCTGTCGCCGGGTTTCAGTTGCAGGTCGTGCACGCTGAGCAGCCAGTGGCTCCACGCCACTTGCAGTGCGGCGCCGAGGAACGGCACCAGCTGCGCCGGCACCAGCGAATACTGGCCACTGACCAGAGCCACGGCCCACGCACGCAACTGACCGGGACTGGCGGCGCGCAGCGTGTCGAGCGCATCCACAACCGCAGGTTGATGCGCCGGCTCATAACGCTGCAGCAACGCGTCAAGCCAAGCCTGCCAGCCCTCTTCGCGCACCAGCGTGTCGGCGGCGAACGGCGGTAAACCATGTTGCTGACAGGCAGCAATCCTTTGCTGATCGATCCGCGCCGTCTGCGGTGGGTCGTCGAACACCTGTTGCTGAACACGGCACAACCCGGCAATCAACCGCAGGTACTCAGCCAGTGGATGCC
>NZ_QAIU01000307.1:5909-7110 GCF_003061205.1 Pseudomonas sp. HMWF006 | reverse complement strand
TGGATGTCAGTGGTTTGTATTACTACGGTGCGCGCTACTACGCGCCATGGCTGCAGCGCTGGCTCAGTGCCGATCCGGCGGGAGCCGTCGACGGGCTGAATCTGTATGGGTTCGTCGGCAACAACCCGATTGTCCATGTCGACCAGACAGGCACGTCCAAAGTCATTTTCAACCTGGTCAAGAAAGCCGTCGGGCTATTCGATAAAGCCAAAACGGCGGCAGACCAGCTACACAATCTAACCCGCGAATTCGATGGCCTGGTTCCCGAAGGCGCCGACATTGAAGAACTGCGCAAGAGCATGACGTTCGGCAAGTTCATCAAGTCCAGGCCCGGCATCAAATCGGTCTTTTATGGTGTCGGCAAAGGTATCGCCATTGGCAGCGTCATCGGCACTGCGGTCCCCGGGATCGGCAATGCCATCGGTACAGGCGTCGGAGCGATCGTCGGTGCAATCGTTTTCCCGTTGCTGCGTTACCACTTTTTCAAGAAGGGTTTGAAGCTGGCGCAAACGCTGCACACGCAGGAACTCAAGGATGGCCTCAATACAGCAGGCGAGACGGTGTCCAGCGTGGTCGACGGTGCAAAAGACCTGATCAACGGGGGTACAGCCCTGATCGACGGCATCAAGAATTTCACCGACAACCTCAACACCTACGCGGCACCTGTTCAGGATCTGTTCTATGCGCAACTGAGGGCACTGGATGCTGAAAAGCAACGTCAGGTATTGAAGCTGGCGAGGACCGGTCTCGATCCGTTCGACGCCATCGACAAGGTCATGGAGACCGCTCAGGCGCTACTCGACGCTCCCGGCGCGGCAGTGGGCGTGA
Source organism: Pseudomonas sp. HMWF006 (assembly GCF_003061205.1). Lineage (NCBI taxonomy): Bacteria > Pseudomonadati > Pseudomonadota > Gammaproteobacteria > Pseudomonadales > Pseudomonadaceae > Pseudomonas > Pseudomonas sp. HMWF006. The sequence goes on along the minus strand of NZ_QAIU01000307.1, from coordinate 6,282 downwards.
GCGAACGCCTGCAACAACTGGAGCGCTCGATCGCCGACGAACCGAGACCCAGACCCATCCCGAAACCCCGGTTGAATCTGCCACGCCGGCAAAGTCAGCTTGAAACGTTTGTGTGACCCGTATGGCCGGCGCGAACAGCGCGCCGGACCCGTCCGGCCCATGCTATCTTGCCCGCCCGACCTGCCATCCATCTGCCCAGCATGCTGCCGACTTCCCGTACCTTGCGTCTGTCGTTGTATACCCTGCTGATCATCGCCGGCGCGGCCATTGCCGCAACGCTTGCCATCCGCCACGCCGAGCGCCAGGCGCTGGAAGAAGACGCCGCCCGCGCCAATCAGCAACTGGTGCTCTACGCCAACTCGTTGCACACCCT
>NZ_QAIU01000307.1:0-5899 GCF_003061205.1 Pseudomonas sp. HMWF006 | reverse complement strand
CTACCGTGCCCTGCCGGCGGTGCTGGCGCTGGATCCACAGTTGCGTGCGGCGCTGGCCGGTCCCGTGGATGCCGAGGAACAATCGGCGCTGAATCTGAAACTGGAAAAGATCAACGGCGCGGCGCAGTCCTCGACCCTTGAACTGCTCGATCACACGGGCCTCGCCGTAGCGGCCAGCAACTGGCGTCTACCGAGCAGTTACGTCGGTCACAACTACGGTTTCCGGCCTTACTTCAACCAGACCCGCACCCAGGGCAGCGGGCGCTTTTATGCGGTAGGCGTGACCAGCGGCATTCCCGGTTATTTCCTCTCCAGCGCCGTGCTGGGCGACAAGGACGAGTTCCTCGGGGCGATGGTGGTCAAGCTGGAATTCCCTGAACTTGAACGCGAATGGAGTCAGGGCACTGACACCCTGCTGGTCAGCGATGCCCGCGGCATCGTCTTTATCGCCAACCAGCCCGGCTGGCGCTATCGCTCATTGCGGACGTTGAACAGCGCCGATCTGGCCGAGATCAAGGCCACCCGTCAGTACGATAAACAGGCGCTCGTACCCTTGACTCACCTGTCGCTGCGGCGCTTCGATGACAACAGCGATCTGCGCCGGGTCGAAGGTCCGCAAGGCACTGCGGATTATCTCTGGGAATCGCTGCCGCTCAGCACCGAAGGCTGGACCCTGCATCTGCTGCGACGCCCGCAAGTGGCATTCGAAGACCTGCGCAACGCCGGCCTGGCCGCCGCCGGAGTGTGGCTGGCGCTGGTGTTTCTGCTGCTGTTCCTCAACCAGCGCTGGCGTCTGGCGAAGTTGCGCCAGCGCAGCCGTGAAGAGCTTGAACAGTTAGTCGAAGAGCGCACCCGTGACCTGCGCACCGCGCAAGAGGGGCTGGTGCAATCGGCTAAACTCGCCGCACTCGGGCAAATGTCCGCCGCCCTCGCCCACGAGATCAATCAGCCGCTGACCGCTCAGCGCATGCAACTGGCGACCCTGCGCCTGCTGCTCGATCATGGCCGCGTCGACGACGCCTACAAGGCGCTCAAACCGGTGGACGAGATGCTCACGCGCATGGCCGCCCTCACCGGGCACCTGAAAACCTTCGCGCGCAAAAGCCCAAGCGGGTTGCGCGAGCGGCTGGATCTGGCGACGGTGGTCGATCAGTCGCTGCAGTTGCTCGATGCGCGGCTGCGTGACGAACAGGTCAGCCTGGTGCTGCACCTGACCCGCCCGGCGTGGATGCGCGGCGATGCCATCCGTCTCGAACAGGTGCTGATCAACCTGCTGCGCAACGCCCTCGATGCAATGCACGGCAAACCGTGCAAGCGCCTGGAAATCCGCCTGCAAGCCGATGAACAGTTGTGGCGCTTGAGCGTGATCGACAACGGCGGCGGGATTGCCGAAGAACACCTGAGCCAGGTGTTCGATCCGTTCTTCACCACCAAACCGGTGGGCGACGGACTGGGGCTTGGACTGGCGGTCTCGTTTGCCATCGTGCATGAATCCGGCGGCCGCCTGAGCGTCGAGAATGGTGACAGTGGCGCGGTGTTCACCCTGACTTTGCCGATCGATCTGGAGGCGCATATCTGATGCTCAACTCAGTGATGGTGGTCGATGACGAAAGCAGCATTCGCAACGCCGTCGAACAGTGGCTGAGCCTGTCGGGATTCGACGTGCAGCTGTTCAGCCGCGCCGAAGAATGCCTCGCCGCCCTGCCCGCGCACTTTGCCGGGGTGATCCTCAGCGACGTGCGCATGCCCGGTATGGACGGGCTGGCGTTATTGGCCGACGTGCAGAAGCGCGATGCCGACCTGCCGGTGATTCTGCTCACGGGGCACGGCGATGTGCCGATGGCCGTCGAAGCGATGCGCGATGGCGCCTACGACTTTCTGGAGAAACCGTTCAGCCCGGAAACCCTGCTCGGCAGCCTGCGCCGCGCCCTTGAGAAACGTCGGCTGGTGCTGGAAAACCGCGCCCTGCACGAGCAGGCCGATCACCGCGCCCGACTCGACGCGACGCTACTCGGCGTGTCCCGTGGCTTGCAGACCTTGCGTCGGCAAGTGCTGGAGCTGGCCGCGCTGCCGGTCAACGTGTTGATCCGTGGCGAGACTGGCAGCGGCAAGGAACTGGTTGCGCGTTGCCTGCATGATTTTGGCTCCCGAGCGGACAAACCCTTCGTCGCCCTCAATTGCGCGGCGATCCCTGAACAGTTGTTCGAGGCCGAACTGTTCGGCCACGAGAGCGGTGCCTTCACCGGTGCATCGGGCAAGCGCATCGGCAAACTCGAATACGCCGATGGCGGCACGCTGTTCCTCGATGAAATCGAAAGCATGCCGCTGGCCCAACAGGTGAAACTGTTGCGGGTGTTGCAGGAGCAGAAACTCGAACGCCTGGGCTCGAACCAGAGCATTCGCGTGGATCTGCGCATTGTCGCGGCGACCAAACCCGACCTGCTCGACGAAGCCCGGGCCGGACGTTTTCGGGAAGACCTGGCGTATCGCCTGAACGTCGCCGAACTGCGTTTACCGCCGTTGCGTGATCGTCGCGAAGACATTCCGCTGTTGTTCGACAACTTCGCCCAAAGCGCCGCGCAGCGCCTGGGGCGGACGTTTGCGCCATTGAGCGGCGCGCAGTTGAGTCACCTGCTCAGCCATGACTGGCCGGGGAATGTGCGCGAACTGGCCAACGTTGCCGAACGCCAGGTGCTGGGGCTGGATGAGCCGGTGCAAGGAATCGATCCGGGCCAGTCCCTCGCCGCGCAGCAGGAAGCGTTTGAAGCGCAGTGTCTGCGCGCGGCATTGACCCGGCACAGGGGCGATGTGAAAGCGGTGCTCGAAGAACTGCAACTGCCGCGCCGCACGTTCAATGAAAAGATGCAGCGACATGGGTTGAGCCGGGAGATGTTTTTGGCTGAATGAGGGCGGGTCGGGATTTTTGGTGTGGCCGGGATCCATCCCCCTCACCCCAGCCCTCTCCCCCAAGGGGTAGAGGGAGAGGGAGCCGATCTTTGTGCTATTCAAACCTGAGTTCGACTCGATATCTCAGGCCGGTGCACCTCGAACAATCCACTCGGTCAGTCCCCTCTCCCTCCGGGAGAGGGCCAGGGTGAGGGGCTTCTGATCTTCGCCCCAATGAGCGGAAATCCGCTCATCAAACCAAATCTTTCGGCGATATCCCGCTCACCCAATCCCGTCACCCCCTCTAAACCGGCCCTCCCCCCGTTGGCACAGCTCCTGCTACAGCCCCCGCAGGCTGCGTTTCGACGCGCTCCACAAAAACAATTAAACGAAGGATCCTTCAATGGATAACTCCAACGCCCTGCCTCTTGGGTCGGCGGCCGTGCCGGCCAAAGAAAAAACCACAGCCAGCCGGATCAAATCGATCTTCAGCGGTTCTGTCGGCAACATGGTCGAGTGGTACGACTGGTATGTGTATGCCGCCTTCTCGCTGTACTTCGCCAAAACCTTTTTCCCCGCCGGTTCCTCCACCGCGCAACTGATGAACACCGCCGCGATCTTCGCCGTGGGTTTTCTGATGCGTCCGATCGGTGGCTGGCTGATGGGCCTGTACGCTGACAAGGTCGGCCGCAAGAAAGCCCTGATGGCCTCGGTCTACCTGATGTGCTTCGGCTCGCTGCTGATCGCCCTCAGCCCGAACTACGAAACCATCGGTATCGGCGCGCCGATCCTGCTGGTGTTCGCCCGCCTGCTGCAAGGCCTGTCGGTCGGTGGCGAATACGGCACCTCGGCGACCTATCTCTCGGAGATGGCGACCAAGGAACGTCGCGGCTTCTTCTCCAGTTTCCAGTACGTGACCCTGATTTCCGGCCAGCTCATCGCGCTGGGCGTGTTGATCGTGCTGCAGAACGTGCTGACCACCGAGCAACTGTACGCGTGGGGCTGGCGTATTCCGTTCGCCATCGGCGCGCTGTGTGCCATCGTGGCGCTGTACCTGCGTCGTGGCATGGAAGAAACCGAGTCGTTCACCAAGAAAGAAAAGTCCAAGGAAAGCGCGATGCGCACCTTGCTGCGCCACCCGAAAGAGCTGTTGACCGTGGTCGGCCTGACCATGGGCGGCACCCTGGCGTTCTACACCTACACCACCTACATGCAGAAATACCTGGTGAACACCGTCGGCATGAGCATCTCCGACTCGACCACCATTTCTGCCGCCACGCTGTTCCTGTTCATGTGCCTGCAACCGATCATCGGTGGCCTGTCCGATAAAATCGGTCGGCGTCCGATCCTGATCGCCTTCGGCGTGTTGGGGACGATCTTCACCGTGCCGATCCTGATGACCTTGCACACGATTCAGAGCTGGTGGGGCGCGTTCTTCCTGATCATGGCGGCGCTGATCATCGTCAGCGGCTACACCTCGATCAACGCAGTGGTGAAAGCCGAATTGTTCCCGACCGAAATCCGCGCGCTGGGCGTCGGCCTGCCGTACGCACTGACCGTGTCGATCTTCGGCGGTACCGCCGAATACATCGCGCTGTGGTTCAAGAGCATCGGCATGGAGACCGGTTACTACTGGTACGTGACGGCGTGCATCGCGGTGTCGTTGCTGGTGTACATCACCATGAAAGACACCCAGAAGCACTCGCGGATCGTGACTGACTGATCGGTGTAGATTCAGTCACCATTGTGGTGATTGTTCTGGCCCCTTCGCGAGCAAGCTCGCTCCCACAGTGGTCGGTGGTGTTCACATATTCTGTGGGCACCCCATTACCCTGTGGGAGCGAGCTTGCTCGCGAATGAGGTCAACTCGGTATTAAGTCAACTCGGCAACCTGCGGCTTGCCATAACGTTTCTGCGCATACGACGCCCCGACAATCATCACCAGAAGAATCCCCGCCAGCACCGCCGACGAACCGATGGTGCCAAAGTCCAGCCCGCCCTTCTCGTGGGACTTGGTCATCAAGTCACCCAAGGTCGCACCGAACGGCCGGGTCAGCACGAACGCCACCCAGAACAGCACCACCGTGGAAATCTTCGTGAAGTATTTCAGCAGCACGACCACGGCAATCGTCGAGCCGATCAGCAACGCGCCACCGGCAAACCCCAGGCCCGAATCATCTGCCAGGTAGTCACCGAGCGCAGTGCCGAGGGTGTTGGAGAACAAAATCGCCATCCAGTAGAACATCTCGCCACGGAAGGTCTGCACCTTGCTGACGTTGAGCGAATCACCGCTCAGGCGCCACGCGGCGAAGATCGCCAGCAGGATCGCAATCAGGATCATCGACCCGGTGGCATACCCCAACTCGAGGGTGCGGTCCATGAAGTCGGACATGGTGGTGCCGGCGGTGCTGGTGGACAGGATCACGATCCAGTACAGCAACGGCTTGTAGGTCTTGGCCATCAGTTGCGTAATCAGGGTCAGGACGAACACGCTGATCAGAATAAGCGAGCTGATGGCATAGCCGACATTGAGGGTCATCGACAGCAAATCCCCCGCGGTTTCCCCCAGGGTCGTCGCACAGATTTTCATGACCCAGAAGGCCAGGGTGATTTGAGGAAGTTTGTTCATTGCACGTAAGGCTCCAGTGTATGACGGCCGGTTCTTGGTCTTCTGGCCGGGGGCAGACTGGCGTTGCAGGGGTGAAAAAGCGGTCGGGAAAGTATGAAAAAACTGTCACACAGGGAAAAACAGCGATTAATCCTGCCGCTGCATCCTGCAAACACCTGATCAATGACCTGCGCGACGCTCGCTTCGACGGCGAAAGCGATTTCGATGCGCCGGCCTTAATATCAACTTAATTGATTGTTTTTAGCATTAATTTGCGCCTTTTAATCAAATTAACTGGCGTAGCATGAAACCCATGCAAGACACACCCGCCAACGAATCTGGAGTAAACGACATGAAAACCCGACTGATCCTCGCCCTGACCCTGTCCGTACTGGCCGCCAATAC
>NZ_QAIU01000306.1:0-2616 GCF_003061205.1 Pseudomonas sp. HMWF006 | reverse complement strand
CCATGGCCATTATCGAACCCCTCTCGAGCGTCAAACCCGACGACACCGACTGGCTCAGGGAAAGCGCCTTGTGCAGCCTCGCAGCGGACCAATACCGCGCCGACAAGGCCGCCAATCTGGCGCTGTACCGTACCTATCAACGGCTGGCGAACAGCTCGATTGCCGCCAGTTTCGATGATCAGCGCAAAGCCTCGCTGGCGAAGATTCTGCGCAAATTTCGCCTGTCCGGGATCGAACTGCAGCGTGCTCAACAGCATACGCTTGCGCGCCTGAATCACGACATCCGGCAGCTGGAGCAACTGTTCCTGAGCAACCTGGAACTGGCCGACGCCGCGTGGAGCAAACGCATTGCCGACGTCACGCAGCTTGAAGGCCTGTCTGCTGCGGTGCAGGCGCGTCTGGCCCGCAATGCAAAACAGGCAGGATTCGACGGCTGGCTGCTGACGCTGGATCGAAACACCTACCAGCACGTCATGACTCACTCGCAAAACAGGGCACTGCGCGAAGAATATTACTTGGCGTGGTTTAGCCGCGCCTCCGACCAGGGCCCCCAAGCGAACAAAACCGACAACCATCCGGTCCTGACGGTGTTGGTCGGCCTGCGACACGAAAAAGCCCGGTTACTCGGATTCGAAAACTTCGTCCAGTTTCGCCTCGAAAACCGCATGGCTGCCTCACCCGAACAAGTCGACGCCTTTGTCCGCCAGCAAGTGGCATCAAATACGCCGGCCTTGCAGCGCGATGCCCAGGCCCTGAAGGCGTTCGCGCTCACCCAGGGGATTGCACCAATACAGCCATGGGATGAAGACTTCCTCGCCGAGCAGTTACGCCTGCGGCAATTGAATGGCGCACTCAAAAGCTTGCGTGAGTACTTCCCGCTCGATGGCACGCTACGTCGGCTCTGTCTATTCAGCGAGCACATGTTCGGCGTCAAGATCGTCGAACAGACAGCGGTCAGCCACTGGCATCAAAGCGTGCGGTTACTGGAGGTACGCGAGTACGAGCAAGTGATCGGGTATATCTACATTGACCCCTATCACCACGAAGAATCGACCGACTATGCCTTCACCTCGGCCTTGCGCGTTCGCCGCATCAATGCCGAAGGGCGCCCATCGCTGCCGATTGCCAGCCTTCACAGTAACTTCCCGCCTGCCACCAAGGACCATCCGTGCCTGCTGTCCCACGAAAACCTGCGGGTGCTGTTCCACGAGTTCGGGCATTGCCTGCAACATATTTTCACGCGATCCCCGCATCGCAACCTTTCGGGGATTTCGCAAATGGCCCGCGATACTGCCGAGTTCGCCGGGCAGTTGTTCGAACACTGGTGCCTGTCATCGGAGTTTCTGGTGTGGCTAGGCGCCCATTACCAGAGCGGCGAGCGACTGACGAAGGCACGGGCCGAGACTGCGCTGGCCGCCATCAGCGCCCACACCAGCCGGACCACCGCCATGTTGCTGATGACGGCGTTATTTGATTTGGAGCTGCATCGAAGTCATGGCGATGGCCGCAGCATCCAGCAGGTTTTCGAAGATGTGCAACGTGACATCCCCCACCTGCAACTGTCGGGTTATCACCGCCTCGCCTATAGCTTTGATTACCTGGTGACCGGCTACGCGGCATCGGTCTACGCCTACAAATGGTCGGGCGTGCTGGCGAGCGAGGTGTTCAAACGGTTTCAGCGCGACGGTGTGTTCGCCCCGCAGACAGGGCGGGATTTTCGCGAGGCGTTCTTTGCGCCCGGCGACTCCCGCTCATTGCTCAAGGCAGCGCATGGGTTTCTTGGCGAGCCTGTTACCGCACAGCTCTTTGCCGCCGATACGCCCGCGGTTACTTCAGGTTGACCGACTGGAACCAGCTCTTCATCGAGCAGGTGGCAAAGGCACTGGTGCTGCAATCGCCATTGGCCAGAGCGGTACGCAGTTTGTCGACATCGGCCTGCATCACATAGCGCACGCCATCCTTGAAATGGCCGCTTTCACCAAAACCGCCCTGAGTCATCTCGTTCAGCGCGTCTTCCTTGCTCCAGCCCTGCACCACGATCCGGTACATCGCCGCCATCAGGCCGGTACGGTCGGAACCGTGCTTGCAATGCATCAACACCGGGCCATTGGCTTCGGCAGCCTGAATCGCGCGCAGGGTCTTGAGCACATCGGCGTCATCGACATGGTTGGTGCGATAAGGCAGTTGCACCTGATTGATGCCTGGCTCGGACAACCAGCGGCTGTCGGCTTCCGGCAGGAAGTTGATCACCGTCGCCACTTTGAGGTTCTTCAACAACGGCACCGCACCGCCGTCCGGCAAGGCGCTGCGGTAGAGGGTTGGCGACATCTGGAACAGGTTGTACTGCACTTCAACCGGTTGTGCCCATTCAGGGGGACGCGATGTTGCAGCGGCGTCAGCCTGGGCCGGCATCAAGTGCAGCAGGGCAACAAGCGACAAACACAAAGCAGGGAAAAGGCGCACTCGGGACATGCTGGGCTGACCGTATCGGGATTCATCAATGAAAGGCCTTACAGCTTCTGCGTACGACGGTCAAAGCCCTGTGAGGCTCTTGTCAAAGAATCGTGAATCCGTGCGATTTCATTGAGCGTCGAGGAAAAAACCGCGGTTTTTTCC
>NZ_QAIU01000305.1:0-1208 GCF_003061205.1 Pseudomonas sp. HMWF006 | reverse complement strand
TCGCTGACCTCAACCCCGGAGAGGTCCACCTTCACCGAAGCCTGGGCACCGGTCAGCACCGCACGGGCGTCTTTCGGGCTCAGTTGCTCCAGCGGTTTGCCACCGCCGGCGGCGAGGGCGTTGAGGAACGCTTGGGTGTTGTGTTCGACACCGCTGCTTTCGGCGGCGAATGCGTTGCCGATGGACAGGGCGAGGAGGGAAGCGGTCAGGGTTTTCTTGACGATGTTCATGCTGGAAATCCTTTTGACTATGTTTTGAGTTGTTTGCCTGGATTGCGGGCTGCTGTGGCGCTGGGGTTCAGGCCTCAGCAACACCGTGAGCACAGATTAATGAGCTGTCGAAAAGTGAAAAAGCGGCTATAAAGCGTTTAACTGTCCACCAGGAAGTGACAATGAACCCGTTCGAAGACATGCGTATTTTTTGCCAGGTCATGGACTCCGGCAGCTTCACCGCAGCAGCCGATCAGTTGGGGCTGTCCAAGCAGTTCGTCAGCCGCCGCTTGATGCAACTGGAAGAGCGCCTCGGGGTGCGGCTGTTGAACCGCTCGACCCGGCGCCTGGACGTGACGCCGCTGGGCCAGAGCTATTACGAATCGGCGCTACGGCTGTTGAGCGAAGTTGAACAGGTGGAGCAGGGCATTGCCGGGCAGACCGCCGAGCCGCGCGGAACGATTCGCCTGAGTGCGCCGCTGTCGTTTGCCGTGGCGCATTTGGGGTGCCTGCTGCCGATGTTTCTGCAACGCTATCGCGAGGTCACGGTGGAGGTGGATCTGAGCGATCGGCCAGTGGACCTGCTCGGCGAAGGCTATGACCTGGCGCTGCGCATCGGCGTGCTGGAAGACTCGACGCTGATCGCCCGCCGCATCGCCTCCATCGAGCGCGTGTATTGCGCCAGCCCGGCCTACCTTGCAGAACGCGGCACGCCGCTCAAGCCGGAAGAGCTGCACAGCCACGACTGCCTGCCTTATGGCCACGGTCGTTCGGTGCAGTGGCGCTTCAACGCAGGGCAGGGCAAACCGTTGCTGGTGAATGTCACCGGGCGTATGCGCGTGAACAACGGCGAGTTGCTGCGTGATGCGGCGGTGCAGGGGTTGGGCATTACCTATCTGCCGACGTTCATCGTGGGTGCGGCGCTGAAGGATGGCCGGTTGGTGCCGGTGCTGGATGACTTGCGCCCGGAGCCGCTGACGTTATCGGCGGTGTATCCGC
>NZ_QAIU01000304.1:0-6819 GCF_003061205.1 Pseudomonas sp. HMWF006 | reverse complement strand
GCATCGGTCAGGTACTCCAGCAGCTTTTGGCTATTGGCCTGCAGATCGGCGAGGAGGGCGAAGACTTGTTTGATGTCATCCCATACCCGCTGCAGAGCATTTTCGAATCCACGCCAGTCCGCCTGTTGCAACTGGCCATAACGCTCAGCGAACCCGGCGCTGGAAAACTCCGCCCACAGTGGCTGGAAGCCTGCCCATTCCGAGCGTAACCAGCCTTCCAGCTCGTCGAGAATGCCTTCATAAGAGGCATACAGTGCGCGGACATGGGCGGTAGAAACATCGGGAAAGAACGTGATGCGATAACGCTGGCCCCGGTTGCAGTCGCTCACCTCCAGAATGCCGCTCGGGCCGATGGTATGGCGCAGCGGTTCGCCGAAGCTCAGCACCCCGTCGACTTCGGCAATCACCGGTTCGAGCATCACCGGGGTATCGCCGATCGGGACAAAGCGTGCGGCTTCGAACATATGCACCAGGGTCAGCGGGCCTGCGGCGGGGCACATGACCACGGATGAACTGATGGGCTCTCGACGGTTGATCGGTGCACTCAGGCGTACATCGTTGCCGACCGTGAACACCTGCTCGATATCCAGCACCGATCCGGTCCAGAACTGCTCGGCCCAGGCCTCGTAGTGGTTGAGGCAGAGGCGAAACTCGCGGATCAGGTTTTCAAAATCCGGACGGTCCGGATTCAGGGCGGCAACCACCAGCAGGCCGATGCTGTTGTTCAGGGCCAGAAGCCGATCGGTTTGGAACATTCGCAGGCACTCGCGCACGTGAAAGAGGTGCGCGGACTTTGCGGGGGATCAGAAGGGAAAGAAGTCGGGCAAGTAGGCAATATCTGTAGGACGTTTCGCCAAATTAATGCGAGTTGTTCATCGCCGCAGAGAGCGTTGCCCGTTGCTCAATGTCGGTTGTGCTCGTTATGCTGCTGAACCCTTTAATCAGATCCGAGCAGCGGCATGCCCTTTGCCGCCCGGGATGTCTTTGATAACGGATCCGATGATGAATGCACCGCTGAAGACGTTCGGCCCGATCAAGGCCGTGATTTTCGATATGGACGGTTTGCTGCTGGACACCGAGGGCATTTACACCGAGGTCACCTCGTTGATTGCCGAACGCTACGGGCGAACCTTCGACTGGAGCGTTAAACAGAACATCATTGGTCGCGGTGCCAACGATCTGGCGAACTACGTGGTGCAGGCGCTGGATCTGCCGATCTCCGCCGAAGAGTTTCTGCTGATCCGCGAGCCACTGATGCGCGAGCGTTTTCCCAAGGCCCAGGCCATGCCGGGCGCGCAAGAGCTGATTCGTCACCTCAAGGCGCACAACATTCCTATTGCCGTGGGCACCAGTTCCTCGCGTCAGTCGTTCGGCCAGAAAACCACGCTGCACCGCGACTGGTTCGCGCTGTTCGACTTCATTGTGACAGCGGACGATCCGGAAGTCGGTGCGGCCAAACCGGCACCGGATATTTTCCTCACGGCAGCCCGTCGCCTGGGTGTCGCGCCGGAAGATTGTCTGGTGTTTGAAGATTCACCGTTCGGCGTGACCGCCGCCAAAGCGGCGGGCATGACTGCCATCGCCATTCCCGATGCCGCCATGGCCGATGAGAAATACGCCCACGCCGACGGGATTCTCCGGTCGTTGAAAGCGTTCACGCCGAGTGCCTGTGGCTTGCCGGCGCTGGATTGGGCCTGATCAGGCTGCGAACAAAAAACGCCGCCCCTCTGTTGTAGGAGGGGCGGCGTTTTTTTACCGGCGACTCAGAAGGATCAAGCGCCGAAACCACCGTCGATCGTCAGGCTGGCACCGGTGATGTAGCCGGCTTCGGGCCCTGCCAGATAAGCGACGAAACTGGCGATTTCTTCGGCTTTACCGTAGCGACCGACAGCCATCAACGGAATCAGGCTTTCGGCAAAATCACCGTGCGCCGGGTTCATGTCCGTGTCGACCGGGCCGGGCTGCACGTTGTTGACGGTGATGCCGCGAGGGCCAAGATCACGTGCCAGGCCTTTGGTCAGACCGACCAGCGCCGATTTGCTCATGGCATACACACCGCCACCGGCGAAGGGCATGCGGTCAGCGTTGGTGCTGCCGATGTTGATGATGCGTGCGCCTTCACCCATATGTTTCGCGGCTTCCTGGGAGGCGATGAAGACACTGCGAATATTGATTGCGACGGTCTGGTCGAAATCTTCCAGTTTGAAATCTTCCAGGGGGGCTACGGCCAGTACGCCGGCGTTGTTGACCAGGATGTCGAGGCGACCAAACGCTTCGACAGTGGCGTTGACGGCATGCCGGATGGCGGCGGCGTCGGCGCTGTCAGCCTTGATCGCCAAGGCTTTGCCGCCAGTGGTGGTGATGCTGTTCTGCAGTTCTTCGGCTTTTGCGGTGGAGCTGACGTAGGTAAATGCGACTGCAGCGCCTTCGGCGGCCAGACGTTTGACAATGGCAGCGCCGATGCCACGGGAACCGCCTTGAATCAGAGCGACTTTGCCGCTGAGGAGTTGAGTGGTCATGTTCGATCTCCAGAAAGTTGAAGGCGGAATGCCTTGGTGTTGGAGCCGAGTATCGGCCTCGCATCGACAACCGTGTAGACCCTGATTGCTATAGTCTGTGTAAACCAGAAGTTTATAGTGGCGATCATGGAAACCTTCAGCAGTATCGAATGCTTCGTGCGCAGCGCCGAAGTCGGCAGTTTTGCCGAGGCCGCGCGGCGCTTGAGCCTGACTCCCGCAGCCGTCGGCAAGAGTGTCGCGAAGCTTGAGGGGCGGCTCGGTGTACGGCTGTTCCAGCGTAGTACACGCAGCCTGACGCTGACCGAGGCCGGTCAGCTGTTTTTGAGCCAAGTCAGTGGCAGCCTGACGACGATTCAGAATGCGGTGGCCAACCTGTCGAGTGTGGAGGGACTGCCGGCGGGGACGTTGAAAGTCAGCATGGGCACGGTATTCGGGCGCTTGTACATCGTGCCGTTGTTGCAAGAGTTTTTGCGTCGGTTTCCGGCGATCAACCCTGACTGGCATTTTGATAATCGTCAGGTCGATCTGATCGGGCAGGGGTTCGATGCGGCGATTGGCGGGGGCTTCGAATTGCCCCAAGGCGTCGTCGCACGCAAATTGGCACCCGCGCATCGCGTGTTGGTGGCGTCTGCGGACTACCTGCAGAAGCACGAGGCAATCGTCGAAGCGGATGACCTGCAACGTCACGATGGGATCCTGATTCGTTCGCCGCAAACCGGCCGGGTGCGCTCCTGGCAGTTGATCAGTAGCGGCAGTCAGCTCTGCCAGCCCTTGACCCTCAAAACGCGAATGACCATGAGTGACTCCGAAGCCGCCTGCGCCACGGCAGCACAAGGGCTGGGGATCGCGCTGGTCAGCATGCCGTTTGCCGTGGGTTACCTCGAGGCGGGCACGTTGCAGCGCGTGCTGCCGGACTGGTACATCGATGACGGCAACATTTCGATCTACTACGCCGAACATAAATTGTTGCCGGGCAAGACTCGGGCGTTTGTCGATTTTGTGATTGAGCAGTTTGCGGAGCGGGGGTTGGCTCGGCGGTTCAGTGCTTTCTGAGTTTGGCTTTTGATCGAGTTGCGGCCATCGCGGGCAAGCCACGCTCCCACAGGTACTTTGTCGTTCACATAATGGTGAAACAACGCGAACCCTGTGGGCGCGTGGCTTGCCTGCGATGAACGATAACGCGGTCTAGCGAGCAAACCGCCCCGGCCAGCCCACAATGTTTTTCGGCCTCGGCGTCGCATAAGTCCGCACCTTCGACGTCGACAACCTCAGCCGTACCAGCGATTCGGCGATGGTCACCGCCGCCGTCACGCCATCGACCACCGGCACCCCGGTGCGGCGACGAATCTGCTCATCCAGCCCGGCCATCCCGCCGCAGCCCAGGCAAATCACTTCGGCCTTGTCTTGCGTCACCGCCAGCTCGGCCTGATGCACGATGGCTTCCAGTGCGCGGTGCGGCTCATGTTCCAGTTCCAGCACCGCCAGACCGCTGGCCCGCACCGATGCGCAGCGGTCCCACAGGCCGGACAACTTCAGCCGGTCTTCGATCAGCGGCACCGTGCGATCCAGAGTGGTCACCACTGAGTAGGCGTGGCCGAGAAACATCGCCGTACTCGCTGCCGCATCGGTGATGTCCACCACCGGCACGTTAAGCAATTCCTGCAAGCCTTCACGGCCATGCTCGCCGTAGCCGGCCTGAATCACCGCGTCGAAGGGTTGATCGTAAGACATCACCCGATCCATCACGGCGATGGCAGCCAGGTAACTTTCGAAGTTGCCTTCCACCGAGTCGGCGCCGAAGAACGGTGTCAGGCCGATGATTTCCGTACCGGGTGACGCGACAGCCTGAGCCGAGCGGGCGATGGCCTGGGTGATCGATTCGGTGGTGTTGACGTTGACCACGAGAATGCGCATGGGAAGTCCTTATAGCGGGCAGTTCTGCGGCCCAAAAACCGGGCCGCGAGGAAGTTAATGGCTGACGTTGTCGACGGCGATGGCTTCGCCGCTGACGTCGGCGTAGTGCGGCTGACGCTGGGCGATGATCAGGTAGAGCATCGCGGCAATGCCGGCGCCCACCAGCCAGGAGAACGGCGAGATGCTGTGGAAACCCGGCACCAGCGCCAGGACGATGGCGATCAGCGCCGCGGGAATGAACGCCGCCACGGCACGGATATTCACCCCGCGGCTGTAGTAATAAGCGCCGTTGGGATCTTCGCTGTACAACTGCGGGACGTTGATCCGGCCTCTGCGGATCAGCCAGTAGTCGACCATGATCACTCCGTACAGCGGACCGAGCAGGGCGCCGAGGCCGGAGAGGAAATACACGATCACTAACGGGCTGTTGTAGAGGTTCCACGGCAGGATCAACACGGCGATGGTCGCGCTGATCAGCCCGGCGCGGCGGAAGGTCAGGTACTTTGGCGCCAGATTGCTCAGGACAAACGCCGGGGCGACGAAGTTGGCCATGATGTTCACCGCGACGGTGACAATCAGAAACGCCAGGCAGCCGAGCACCAGAAAGAATGTGTTGGGAATCGACGCAATGATTTCAGTCGGGCTCTCGATCACCCGTCCGTTGATCTGGAACTGCGCGCCACACAGCAGCACGGTAATCGCCGCGAACACCAGAATATTCACCGGCAAGCCCCAGAAATTGCCGACCTTGATGGTCTTGCGGCACGGCGAGGATCGGGCGAAATCGCAGAAGTTGAGAATCAGCGTGCCGTAGATTGCCAGCCACAACGCGCCGCCGGCAAAGATGTTGCGCCACATTTCGCCACCGGTCAGTGGTTCACGGATCGACCAGGCGATGGTTGCATTGGCCTGGGTGTACATCCACGCGGCGAGGGCGGCGACGGTCAGCAGAATCACCGGCCCGGCGAAGGCTTCGTAGCGACGAACCATTTCCATGCCGTAGGCGAGGATCGCCAGTTGCACGAACCAGATCGCTACAAAACATACCCAGCCCAGGGACGACAATCCGAGGATCGAGTTGTGGTCGTACTCGGCGAAGCCTGGGTGAATCGCCGTCAACAGCACGCGAAACACCACCGACGCCAGGTACGTCTGGATTCCGAACCAGGCGATGGCGATCACCGCTCGGATCAGCGCCGGAATCTGCGCGCCGTGGATGCCGAAACTGATCCGGCTGATCACCGGAAACGGCACCCCGGTTTTCTGTCCCATGTAGCCGGACAGGTTCATGAAGAAGTACACCAGCGCCGCACCGATCCCCAGCGACAGCAGAATCTGCCAGCCCCCCAGGCCCAGCGCATACAGTCCGATGGCGAACGAGTAGTTGGCGATGTTGTGCACATCGTTGGTCCACAGGGCGAAGATGCTGTATTTGCCCCAGCGCCGACCTTCGGCCCGGGTCGGTGCCAGATCGCTGTTGTGCAGGCGGGAACTCAGTTGTAACGGTTCGGTCAGGCCATCGTCGGGCAATGGCTGATCGAGGGCAGAGGCGGGCAGATTCAGCGCGATGTTGTTGGAGAGACTTGTACGCATTCCGGCAGGCTCCTGATGGACGGGGCCGCGATGACTGTGCATGAGCCCGGGGCTCGACAAATCTTCGTCGCGGCCAGCAAACATCACTGGTTACGGGGCATCTGCAGCCTGTACGGGATAGGGCGCTTCAGGCTTGCGGATCGAAAGTGTGGGGTCATGTTTTGCAGTTTTGTATACAAAACATGTATGCACTAAAGCCAGATCTGTGCCAGTTAGCGATCTATGCGTAGCAGTGCTCATTTCGAAAAGTTATCGACAAGCGCTAAGTGTTTGAAAATAAGTGGTTAAAAATTGACCGACTGAACAGGTATTTATTTTTGGCGGGGGATTTCGCCAGCGAGTGACGAGAAAGGATTTTCAGGCGGGATGTAACTTTTCAGGGCGTGGAAACAAAAAAGTGCACACATAAATGGCACCGACGGTGACATTCGTGTGTACACATTCTTGAAGTTTCCGCACAACACTGTAGGAGGGAGCCTGCTCGCGCCTACAAGGGGAGATCATTTAGGCAGGAATTTAAGCCTTGCTGATGATATTCCCCGCATGCAAACCGCATTCTTTCTGCGTCGCTTCTTCCCACCACCAGCGGCCTTCGCGTTCGTGCTGGTTCGGCAGCACAGGACGGGTGCAGGGTTCGCAGCCGATGCTGATGAAGCCGCGTTCATGCAGGCTGTTATAAGGCAGCTCAAGCATGCGGATGTAGCCCCAGATCTCTTCGCTGGTCATCTGTGCCAGCGGGTTGAACTTGTACAGGGTGCGTTCTGGCGTAGAGAACGCGGTGTCGATTTCCAGC
>NZ_QAIU01000303.1:0-8530 GCF_003061205.1 Pseudomonas sp. HMWF006 | reverse complement strand
CATCAGGCTGAAGTCGATCAGCGAGCGCTGTTCCGTCTGATACGGATCGCCGATCAGCAAAGGGCGAGCCTTGAAACTGTCACTGACCAGGCTCTTGCTGCGGTCCAGCTCATCGAAGTTCAGCCCGGCCATGTCGGCCCAGGTGTGGATCAGGTGCGAGCTGCTGTAAGGACGATCCAGGTCCGCCGCGAAGTTCCAGTCATGGTTCTCGCGCCATTTCGGCGAGGCCCAGGCCATGAACGGAATGGTGTACATCGGTGCGGTCGGCTTGTTTTCGTTACGCCCCAGGGTGTTGTGGCCGACCGAGTCGAACACGTCTTCACCGTGGTCCGACAGGTACAGCAGGAAGCCGTTCGGATCGGACTTTGCGTAATCCTTGATCAGGCTCGACACGACAAAATCGTTGTACAGCACGGCGTTATCGTAGCTGTTGTAGGTCGGGACCTGGTCGTCACGCACACCGGCCGGTACACCGTTGCGATCCTGGAACTTGTCGAAGCTCGGCGGATAGCGGTACTGGTAGCTCATGTGAGTGCCGAGCAGGTGCACGACGATCAATTTGCGCTGCGCCGGATCGTTCAGGGCCTTGTTGAACGGCTCGATCACGTCGCCGTCGTACTGGGCGGCGTTCTGGTTGCGGTTGTTGTTCAGGTACACCTGCTCGTCGGCCTGTTCGGAGAAGGTCGTGAGCATGGTGTTGCGCTTGGTCATGGTCTGCTGGTTGGTGATCCAGAAGGTCTTGTAACCGGCCTGTTTCATCATGCTGACCAGCGACGGCGTCGTCAGGTACAGATCCGGGTGTTCTTCGTCAGCGAAGGTCAACACCTGCTGCAACGCCTCGATGGTATAGGGGCGCGGGGTGACGACGTTATCGAATACCGCCAGTTGATCCTTGAGCTTGTCCAGTTCCGGCGTGGTATTACGCGGATAGCCGTAAAGGCTCATGCGCTGACGGTTGGTCGATTCGCCGATCACCAGCACCAGGGTCTTCGGCTGATCGGCCGAGGCATCCTTGAGGTTTTTCAGCGGCGGGATCTTGCTCACGTTGTGCAGCATGCCCTGCATGTCGGCGAGGGTATCCAGATAACGGTGATAGGCCACGGCCATCTGCCAAGGCACGGCTGGCTCGATGCGGGTTTCGAATTTCTCGAAGCCTTGCGCGAAGGAGCCCATGCGCATCGTCTGTTTGACCAGCGGGTAGCCGACCACGGCGATGACGATGGCGACGGCCGCCACCAGAGCGCGACCACGAGGCATGTACACCGGACGCAGGCGAGTCCACAGGAAATAGGCGAACGCGGTATGGGCGAGGAACGCGACCACCATCCACCAGGCAAAATACTGAGTCATGTATTCGCCGGCTTCGGACACGTTCGACTCGAACATGATGAAGATGACGCTCTGGGAGAATTCCTGCTGATAGATGAAGAAGTAGCCCAGACTGGCCATCGAACAGGCCCACAGCACCAGGCCGATCAAGGCGGCCAGCAGTTTCGTGCGCTTGGGGAACAGCAGCATCGGTGCCAGCCAGAGCGCGCTGGTGAAGAACGCTTGGCGGAACCCGCTGAAGCCGGAGGTGCCGGTGATCTGGATCAGCAGTTGGGTGATGCCGGAAAAATACCAGAAGAATACAAACAGCCAGATAAAACCGGCCCAGTCGAAACCTGTCGCAGTCGTTTTGCTGCGTTTGAACAATGCCATTCGGCGCTCCAGCTGACTCGTTTACAACCACCGCCGGGACATTCATGAAGCCGACGAACGAAGGCCATACGCGAAGGTACGGCCAGAATGGAGGCGGAGTATTACGAAGAGAATGTGAAAGTTTTGTGAGTTGGCGAAAGCGGCCGGGGTAGAGCGTAGGGAACCGCGGTGGCGGTTCCCGAGAAAAGAGGGATCAGGCGTGTGGGTGGCGCTGAACGACCGGCACCGGTTTCGACTGCAGGCCGTGGGCCATCTGCAGTTGGGCCAGTTCCTGCTTCAACTGGTCGCGCTCGTCTTTCAACTGACGCAATTCATCGCGACGGATTGTCACGTACAGGGTTTGTGGCGGCATTGCTGTGTGTACTGTGCCCATTGCTCACCTCGCAAATGGCGTGTCTCAACTGTAAGTAGCCCCCGGTTTCGAGGTGCTCACTTACTATCGGCGCCGATTTTGATTTCTTTTGCCTGTGAATGGAACTTTTTTATTTTTCATGGTCGGTGTGTCTTCGGCAGGATTCGGGGCGTTATCAGTCTGGATCGGGCACAATGCCCGGAAACTTCATCGCAACGCTCTGGACTAACCTCCATCAGTCGCGTTGGGCTATAACCAATGACACACATTTATTTGTAGTAAGGAGCATCAGCACATGCAACTCGGGATTATTGGACTGGGCCGCATGGGCGGCAATATTGCGCGGCGTCTGATGCTCAACGGTCACACCACCGTTGTTTACGACCGCAATACCGCTTTCATCGACAACCTGGTCGCCGAGGGCTCCACCGGCGTCGCCGACTTGCCGGCACTGGTTGCCGGCCTGGCCAAACCGCGCGCGGTCTGGGTCATGCTGCCGGCCGGCGCGCCGACCGAAGACACCATCAACACCCTGAGCACTTTGCTCGAAGCCGGCGACACCATCATCGACGGCGGCAACACCAACTATAAAGATGACATTCGCCGCGCCAAGGCCTTGGCCGAGAAGGGCCTGCACTACATTGACGTCGGCACCTCCGGCGGCGTCTGGGGCCTGGAACGCGGTTACTGCATGATGATCGGCGGCGACGCCGAAACCGTGCAGCGTCTCGACCCGCTGTTCGCCGCACTGGCGCCGGGCATGGGCGACATTCCGCGCACCAAGGACCGCAAGTCCGAGGATCACCGCGCCGAGCACGGCTATATCCACGCCGGTCCTGCCGGTGCCGGGCATTTCGTGAAGATGATCCACAACGGTATCGAGTACGGCATGATGGCGGCCTTCGCCGAAGGCTTCGACATCCTCAAGACCAAGTCCAGCGAACGTCTGCCGGAAGATCAGCGTTTCGATCTGAACGTGGCCGACATCGCCGAAGTCTGGCGCCGTGGCAGCGTGGTTTCATCGTGGTTGCTCGACCTGACCGCTGATGCGCTGGCGAGCGATCCTAAGCTTGACGGCTTCTCCGGTTCGGTAGCGGACAGCGGCGAAGGCCAATGGACCATCGAGGCTGCCATGGAACAAGCGGTGCCGGTCCCGGTGCTGTCCAACTCGCTGTTCTCGCGCTACCGCTCACGCGGCCAGGGCACTTTTGGCGACAAGATTCTTTCGGCCCAGCGCTTCGGCTTCGGCGGCCACGTGGAGATACCGAAGAAATGACCCATACGATCCGCAGAAAATCCAAGGCAGAACCCGCACCACCGACCACGCTGTTTCTGTTCGGTGCCCACGGCGACCTGGTCAAGCGCTTGCTGATGCCGGCGCTGTACAACCTCAGTCGCGACGGCTTGCTTGACGAAAATCTGCGGATCGTCGGCGTTGACCACAACGCCATTACCGATGAAGCCTTCGCGCAAAAGCTCGAAGACTTCATCCGTACCGAAGTGGCGGCGAAGGTCGGCAAGGGCGCTCAGATGCTGGATCCGGCCTTGGGGGGCAAGCTCGCCAAAGGAATCAGCTACGTCCAGGGTGATTTCCTGGACGACAGCACTTATTCCGCGCTGGCGGCGAAAATTGCCGACAGCGGCACCGGCAATGCGGTGTTCTACCTGGCCACCGCGCCGCGTTTCTTCAGTGAAGTGGTGCGCCGACTGGGCAGCGCCGGTTTGCTTGAAGAAACTCCCGAAGCGTTCAGAAGGGTGGTGATCGAGAAGCCGTTCGGCTCCGACCTGCAAACCGCCGAAGCGCTGAACGCCTGTTTGCTCAAGGTGATGTCCGAGAAGCAGATCTACCGGATCGACCATTACCTGGGCAAGGAAACCGTGCAGAACATTCTGGTCAGCCGGTTCTCCAACAGCTTGTTCGAAGCGTTCTGGAACAACCATTACATTGACCACGTGCAGATCACCGCCGCCGAAACCGTCGGCGTTGAAACCCGTGGCAGTTTTTACGAGCACACCGGCGCACTGCGCGACATGGTGCCCAATCACCTGTTCCAGTTGCTGGCGATGGTTGCGATGGAGCCACCGGCCGCGTTCGGTGCCGATGCGGTGCGTGGCGAGAAGGCCAAAGTGGTCGGGGCGATTCGCCCGTGGACCGTCGACGAGGCGCGAGCCAATTCGGTGCGAGGCCAGTACAGCGCCGGCGAAATCGACGGCAAGGCGTTGAACGGTTATCGCCAGGAAGCCAATGTTGCCCCGGACAGCACCACGGAAACCTATGTCGCGCTCAAAGTCATGATCGACAACTGGCGCTGGGTCGGCGTGCCGTTTTACCTGCGCACCGGCAAGCGCATGAGCGTGCGCGACACCGAGATCGTCATTTGCTTCAAACCGGCACCGTACGCGCAGTTCCGTGACACCGAGGTCGACGAACTGCAGCCAACCTACCTGCGTATCCAGATCCAGCCTAATGAAGGCATGTGGTTCGACCTGTTGGCCAAACGCCCGGGCCCCGCGCTGAACATGGCCAATATCGAACTGGGCTTCGCCTACAAGGATTTCTTCGAGATGCAGCCGTCGACCGGTTACGAGACGCTGATCTACGACTGCCTGACCGGCGACCAGACCCTGTTCCAGCGTGCCGACAACATCGAGAATGGCTGGCGCGCCGTGCAACCGTTCCTCGACGCCTGGCAGCAGGACGCGAGCGTGCAGACCTACGCCGCCGGTGAAGATGGCCCGCAAGCCGCCAATGATCTGCTGACTCGCGATGGTCGCGTCTGGCATGGTCTGGGATGAGTCACTCGATCCGCTTTTTGCTCAGTGACATGGATGGCACGCTGTTGCTGCCTGATCACAGCCTGAGCCAGCGCACCATTGACGCCGTGCGCTCGTTGCGCGAGGCCGGCGTGTTGTTCAGCCTGGCGACCGGGCGCCCGCCGAAGGCCATGTTGCAGCAGATCGAAGCCTTGGGCGTCGATCTGCCGACCGCGGCGTTTAATGGCGGCACCCTCGTCAATCCTGACGGCAGCTTGCTGGTGGCGCATTACCTGCCAGCGCCGACGGCGTTGATCGCCCTGGCAACGTTCGCCGATCAACCGGATGTGGAAATCTGGGTGTTCAGCGGTGGCGACTGGCTGCTCAAGGATCCTCACGGCCCGATGGTGCCGCGCGAACAACACGGCCTCGGTTATCCGCCGGTGGTGGTCGAGAGTTTCGAGCCGTACCTGGAGCGCATCGACAAGATTGTCGCCACCAGCCACAACACGGATCTGCTGATCGAGCTTGAGGCGCGTCTGCAGGAGAAGGTTAACGGCATGGCGCAGGTTTCCCGTTCGCAACCGGTGTATCTGGACGTAACGGCGCTGGAAGCCAACAAGGGCAGCGCGCTGGCGACCATTGCCGCGCATCTTGGTATTGCGCTGGAACACACTGCTGCGATTGGTGATGGCGGTAACGACCCGGCGATGTTCCAGTGTGCCGGGCTGTCGATTGCCATGGGACAAGCGGAAGAAGCGGTGAAGCGGCAGGCCGATGTGATTACCGGGCCAAACACTGAAGATGGCGTGGCGCAGGCCATCGAGAGATACATCCTCCCGCGCTGAATAAACGCAAAAACAACTGTAGGAGCGAGCAGGCTCGCTCCTACAGATTATTCGCTGTGATTACAGCCAGTAGCTCACGGCATACCAGCCCAGCAACCCCATCACAAAGGTGTACGGCACCGCCATCCACACCATCCGCCCGTACGACAGGCGCACCAGCGGTGCAATCGCCGACGTCAGCAGGAACAGGAACGCCGCCTGGCCATTGGGCGTCGCCACGCTCGGCAAGTTGGTGCCGGTGTTGATCGCAATCGCCAGCGTCTCGAAATGCTCGCGGCTCATGTGGCCGGCGAGGAATGCCTGTTTCACTTCGGTGATGTAGATGGTGGCGACGAATACGTTGTCACTGATCGCCGACAACAGGCCGTTGGCAATGAACAGCATGCCGGGTTGCTGATCGGCCGGCAGCGCCAGCACCCACTCAATCAGCGGTGCGAACAGTTGTTGGTCGTGAATCACCGCCACCACCGCAAAAAACACCACCAGCAACGCGGTAAACGGCATCGCGTCCTTGAATGCACTGCCTAGACGATGCTCGTCGGTGATCCCGGTAAACGCGGTGATCAGCACGATCACCATCAAGCCGATCAGACCGACTTCCGCCACGTGAAACGCCAGACAACCGATCAGAATCAGCGCCGCGGCACCTTGCACCAACAGTGCAGCGCGTTGGCGCGCCGTGCGCTCGGCGTTGTCTTCGGCGGCGTAGTTGGCCAGGACGGCGCGCACGTTGTCAGGCAGCAGCGTGCCGTAACCGAACCAGCGCAGCTTCTCCAGCAACACACAGGTCACCAGACCCGCCGCCAGCACCGGCAGCGACACCGGCGCGACTTTCTGGAAGAACTCGCCGAAGTGCCAGCCCATCTCATGGCCGATCAACAGGTTCTGCGGCTCACCGACCAGCGTGCACACGCCGCCCAGTGCGGTGCCGACCGCGCCGTGCATCAACAGGCTGCGCAGAAACGCACGAAACTGTTCCAGATCTTCGTGATGCAGCTTCGGCAGGTTCTGGTCGTCGCCAAACTCACTGTCCTGACGCGGGTCATTGCCTGAGGCGACGCGGTGATACACCGAATAGAAGCCCACTGCGGCGCTGATGATCACCGCCGTCACGGTCAAGGCATCGAGAAACGCCGACAGAAACGCCGACAAAAAGCAGAACATCAGCGCGAGGATCGCTTTCGAACGCACGCCGAGCAACAGCCGCGAGAACAGGAACAGCAACAGATCCTTCATGAAGTAGATGCCCGCCACCATGAACATCAGCAGCAGGATTACCGGAAAGTTGTGCACCAGTTCATCGTAAAGCGCCTGCGCGGTGGTCATCTTCAACAACAGCGCTTCGATCAGCAACAGGCCGCCAGGCATCAGCGGATAGCACTTGAGCGCCATGGCGAGGGTGAAGATGAACTCGATCACCAGCAACCAGCCTGCGGCGACCGGACCCACCGTGAACAGCACGAGGGCGTTGAGAATCAGGAATCCGACGATGGTCGCCTTATACCAGCGTGGCGAGTGCCCGAGAAAATTATGCGCGAACGCCTGGGCCATTGAACCGGACATCGGTTGCTCCTTGTATTTAGAAGCGAGCAAGTTGCCGGATGTGTCTGACAAGTTCAAGTCGTGAATGGCGAAACACGTTCCTCAATACCGTAGGCGCTGCCGAAGTGGGCATTACTGATTGAGGTACCGCGCAACCATTGCCCGGTAGTTGCCATCCAGCGAATAACCGCCGACAAGGAGAGCGCCATTCGCCTGCACGGCCAGCGAATTGGCGGTGTCCAGGCTGCGGCCCAGGCGCGTGCGCAACCAGCCGCGACCTTCACCGAAACTCGGATCGAGATGACCGTCAGGGCAGTAACGGGCGACGATAAAATCAGCCTCGAACCCGCCGATGGTCGCGCCGACCGCAATCAGACGGCCGTCGGCCATGCGCTGCGCTGCGCTCCACTGACAACCGCTGGAGCCGATTTCCAGCAGCTGTGGCAGGCCGGCGTTGTGGTGCTGGTCGGGGCGTCCGTTGGTGTGCAGGCTGAGCGCCAGGCAACGGATCGGATCGCGGCTGCTGCCGAAACAATGCAGCGCTTCGGCGGATTCCAGCACCTGACTGACCAGTGCACTTTTGCCGTGGGCCTTGAATGCAAGGAAGCCGTCCACTGCGAAACGTTCGTCCAGACGACCATCGGGCAGGTAACGCGCCAGCAGGCCTTCCTGAGGAAAGTCGATGGAGCCGGCGACCACGATACGTCCGTCGTCCTGCAGCAGCAGGCTACTGAGCCAGGTATTGAGCAAGAGATGCCGGATCATGACGAAGCCACGACCGTTGAACGACTGGTCCAGGCGCCCGTCGGGCTTGAGGCGGATCAATATGCCGGCATGGTCGGCGAGTTCGAAGTGATGATTGGCGATCAGCAGGATATGCCCGTCTGGCTGGACCGCGAAGTCGCAGGCCTCGGCGCCCGGTACGCCCGGTGGCAGCCAGCTGTCGCGGGTGCCCATGGACAACTCGCCTGGCAGGCGGACGATTTGGCGGCCGTTATCGCCGAAGGACTGCTGCAGATGACCGTGGGTATCGAACAAGGCGAGGGCGGGCAAGGTGCGATGGCTGTTTTCATAATGCAGACCGGCCAACAGGATGCGCCCGTCAGGCAGCGTCTGCACTTTGCTGGCGGAGGCTTCGAAGCCTGAGGCAAACGCGTCGATCACGCTGCCCTGATGACCGAAGGTCAGATCGGCGGAGCCATCGGCGAGCAATCGTGCCAGGCCGAAGCGGCTGCCTTCGGCGATGCCGACTTTCGCCGCCACAAGGATTCGGCCTTGGGCATCCAGTGCGACACCCTGTGTCAGGCTGGACAGGCTGCCGGCAAAGTACACC
>NZ_QAIU01000302.1:2966-7652 GCF_003061205.1 Pseudomonas sp. HMWF006 | reverse complement strand
GGCCATGGCAAAGCTCCTGCGGGGGGTAGCGTCAGTAAAGGCGCTACGTTAGTGAGCAGGAGGGTGCCGCGCAAGCGGGGGCGGGGGTTATTTCTCGATTTGTCAGACGAACCTTCACCTGAGGACAACACAAGACCTGTGGCGAGGGGATAAATCCCCTCGCCACAGTGAATTCAATCAGGCTTTGGGCGGGTTGATCTGCTGCACCAGGGCATACGCCTTGACCGTCGCCGGACGATCCTTGATGTGATTGAACCAGCGCAGCACATGCGGGAAGTCCTCAAGGTTCTGGCTCTGCCATTTATGCGAGACGATCCACGGGTAGATCGCCATGTCGGCGATGCTGTACTCGCTGCCGGCGACGAATGTGTGGTCGGCCAGTTGCTTGTTCAACACGCCATAGAGGCGCGCGGTTTCGTCGATGTAGCGCTTGATCGCGTAGGGGATTTTTTCCGCGGCGAACTGGCTGAAGTGATGATTCTGCCCCGCCATTGGCCCCAGTCCGCCCATCTGCCAGAACAGCCATTGCAACGCCGTTTGCCGACCCCGCAGATCCTTGGGCAGGAAGAGCCCGGTCTTTTCCGCCAGATACAGCAGGATGGCCCCCGACTCGAACAGCGACAGCGGCTCGCCGCCATCGGCCGGTTCATGGTCGATGATGGCCGGGATTCGGTTGTTCGGAGCGATCTTCAGAAAGTGCGGCTGGAATTGCTCACCCTGACTGATGTTGATCGGGTGCACGTTGTACGGCAGGCCGGCTTCTTCGAGAAACAGCGAGATCTTGTGGCCGTTGGGGGTGGTCCAGTAATACAGGTCGATCATGGAAAGCTCCAAATCAGAAATGGACTTGCGTGCAGCCAACGTCGGCGTCGAGTCGTCCCGTGTGCGTTCGATCGCTTGCCTGGCAGGAAGAGGTGATGCTGAACTAGGGGAAATTCAATGACCCCTCGTGAGAAAAATCGCCATGGAACTTCAGGCCAACGCTGCGCTGATCATCATCGACCAGCAACAAGGCATTCTGGAACCGCGTCTGGGGCGGCGGAACAATCCGCAGGCCGAAGAGCGAATCCTCGATTTGCTCGGATTCTGGCGCCGCAACGCGCGGCCGGTGGTTCATGTGCAGCATCTTTCGCATTCGCCGGACTCGGTGTTCTGGCCGCAACAGTCAGGCGTGGAGTTTCAGCAGCGGTTTTTGCCGCAGGATGGCGAGTGGCTGATACAGAAACGCGTGCCGGATGCCTTTTGTGGCACCGGGCTGGAAGCACGGTTGAATGAGGCGGGGATCGGGCAGTTGATCATCGTTGGCGTGGCCACCCACAACTCGGTGGAGTCCACGGCGCGCGCGGCGGGCAATCTGGGGTTCGACGCGTGGGTGGTGGAGGATGCGTGCTTTACCTTCGACAAGGCCGATTATTTCGGCACGTTGCGCACGGCTGAAGAGGTGCACGGGATGTCGCTGGGGAATTTGCAGGGGGAGTATGCGACGGTGGTCAGTGCGAAGCAGATTCTCGCGGCGGGCTGAAAATCTTTGCCCTGTGTACCGGCCCCTTCGCGAGCAAGCTCGCTCCCACAGGGCGATTGCATTCCATCTGAAGAAACCCGCTCACCTGCAGGCGTGAGCCTGCTCGCGATAGCGGTCTGTCAGGCGCCAGCGATGTTGAATGTACTGCCGTCATCGCGAGCAGGCTCAGTCCTACAGTTAATTGCCTTCCAGCGGGAGGAACTCGATCACTGTGGGAGCTGGCTTGCCAGCGATGGCGGAGTATCAGGCGAAGGCGCTCTTCGCCTGGCGCATCACGCGCCGTGGCACTTCTTGAATTTCTTGCCGTTGCCGCATGGGCACGGATCGTTGCGGCCGACGTCTTTCAAGGCGTTGCGCACCGGTTCCTGGTGGGCGTGGCCGCAGTTCGGGCCGTGGACATGGCCATGATCGTGGTGATGGTCATGATCATGATCGTGGTTGCAGTCAGGGCCATGGACATGAGGTTGCTGGGTCATCGGTGTTGCTCCGGAATTAGATCGGCGGGGATTATCACGCCATTGCGTTCAAGGTGCACGTAGTGAGCGATGAATAAACCGGTTTCCATTTCGCCCTGTAACCGATAAGGAATCGGCTGGTTCGAATTTTTCAGCATTTTCACCACCTCCTTGACCTGCGGCCACAGGTTAGTGCGGATCGGCACCTTGAAGTAGGCGCTGCGTTTGGGCCCCACCGTGAACCAGTGTTCATGTTCACCCTCGGCCAGCAGCAGGTCGCCCAGATGAATGCGGTATTCCAGGCCGCGCACGGTCAGGTCGCTGTCGTTGGGGTTGTCGATGCGAAAGTGCAGGATGAATTTCTGTTCGAGCAGTTTTGCCCGTACCACCTCGACGTTCACCAGGTGCACGGCGGGGTCGACACTGTCGTCGCTGAACCACGAAGCGCAGCCGCCCAGATTCAGGGTCAGCATCAAGGTGAAGAGCTGGAATGTGCGCCAACGACCGAGCATGGTTGAACTCCTTTTGCTGCCAGTCTAGACGCTAAAAGATCGCCGCCTGCATGAGATGGCGTTCTCTGCAGGCGCTGCCGCAGGCTGCGATCTGTTGATCCTATGCGCCGAAATACCCCGCACAGCATTTCTTGAATTTCTGCCCGCTGGCACAAGGACACGCATCGTTGCGTCCCAGTTTCAACTGCACGGTCGGGTCGATGAAGTACCAGCGCCCGGCGTTTTGCACGAACGATGAGCGCTCGCGGTGACTGTGTTCGCCCTGGCTGTCGTGCCAGCGTGCAGTGAAGGTGACGAAGGCGTGCTCCGGCTGGCCGCCGAAGACTTCCGAGCTTTCCACGTCGAGGCCGAGCCAGGTGCTCTGCGCACTCCAGGCACTGATTGCCTGACGATCCAGCCCCGCTTGCTGGGCGGGCAGGGTGGTCGCCACCAGATAATCGATCAGACCCAGCACATAGGCGCTGTAGCGCGAGCGCATCAGCGCCTCGGCGCACGGCGCCGGGTGGCCGGCGTGATAGTGACCGCAGCAGGCGTCCAGCAGATTACCGCTGCCGCACGGGCAAATGGCTGTACTCATTGCATTACCACCAGTATTTCCCGAAGTTTTCCGGATTGGCCCAGAACCGCGAGTTGAGCCAGTCGGGGACTTGTTTGTAGTCAAGCAGATCGTAAGTGAACAGGGTCAGCACCTGATCGTCACGCTGGAAGCGCTCGCTGGCCTGCAGTGCCAGCGAATAGAAATCGGTTTCCTGCCAGCCGCTGGCCGTCAGATCCGAGAGCACCGCGATGCGGCTGGCGTTGAGGTTACGAATGCCGCCCAACAGGTTCAGGCCATCGCGCTTGGGCAAATGTTCCAGGCAATCGACCACCAGCGCCAGGTCGAAACGCCGCGCGGCCAGTTCCGCTGGCAAGGCGCCGGGCGCGGCATGTGCCACGCAGGTGTCCGGGTGCGCTTGCTTGAATGCGCTCAGCGCCGGGAATTCACTGGCGCCGATCAACAGCAGACGCGCCGGGGCGTAGCGATCCAGCAAAGCGGCCAACGCCTGTTGTGGCGTGCGGGAAGAAATGGCGACGTTCATCAATGCTCCTCAATCAGACTGCCAAGACTAGCCTGCCTGACTGCGCCGGCAAAGCGCGCTGCGGCGCCGGTTCGCGGTAAATGGGGGGAAAGTCCTGTGAACACGGTCGCAAACAGCAATGGCCTATTGCTGGCGGAGATTAAAACTCCGGTCTTTACTCCCTGAATCGGTTCTAAGCCGATCCCTCAGGAGAAAACCAGATGAGCATAGTTCGGACAGCATTACCTTTGATTCTGCTAACCAGTGTGTTGACTGGTTGCGCAGGTTTGCAGAAAACCGACTGGCCGACCTGTGCGGCGGTCGGCGGTGTAGTCGGTGCGGGCCTCGGTGCGACGGAAAGTTCGGCGTGGGCCGGCTACGGCGCACTGTTGGTCGGCGGTACGGCAGCGGCCTATTGCTGGGTGCACGGTGATGGTGACGAGGACGGTGATGGTGTGCCGGACAGTCGCGACAAGTGCCCGCACACGCCTCGAGGCGTGCAAGTCGATGCTGACGGCTGCCCACCACCTGCCCCTGCGCCAGTGGTAGAAGAAGCCGTTGTGGTCAAGGAAGAAACCATCGTTATTCGCGATGTGCACTTCCAGTTCGACAAGGCCACGCTGACCGGTTCTGACAAACAAGTGCTCGACAAAGTCGCCACTCGCCTGAAACAGGAATCCTCCAACGCGCAACTGACCGTGACCGGTCATACCGACAGTGTGGGCAGCGATGCCTACAACAAGAAACTGTCGGATCGTCGTGCGCATTCGGTGGTGGAATACCTGATCCAGCAGGGTGTGCCACGCGCCAGCTTCGTTTCGGTGTCCGGCATGGGTGAAAGCCAGCCAGTGGCCGATAACAAAACCGCTGACGGTCGCGCGCAAAACCGTCGTACCGAAATCAAAATCGTCCGCTAGACCTCTCGCATCCGCGGCTTGTGCAGTCGCGGATGCGGGTCTTTACTCCTGTGTAACCGGTATGGGCCGGTGACACAGGAGCTTTCAAAATGACTGTTTTCTCAAGGTCCGTCTTGCCGGTGCTGCTGCTAGGCAGCTTGCTCACCGGTTGCGCTACTCACAGCGATGGCACTGCACCCCTCAATCAACGTACGTGGCCGATTTGCAGCCTGATCGGCGGGC
>NZ_QAIU01000302.1:0-2956 GCF_003061205.1 Pseudomonas sp. HMWF006 | reverse complement strand
ATCCTCACCGGCGGACTGATCTGTTATGCCCAGGACGGCGATGAAGACGGCGATGGCGTGTTCGACCGCCGCGACCGTTGCCCTGACACCCCGGCCAATACCCCGGTCGATCACCGTGGTTGCCCGCTGCCGCAATATCCGGTCACTGTAAAAGCCCCCGAACCTGCGCCGCAATCGGAAGTCATCACCCTCAGCGATGCCGGCAACGTGCTGTTCGATTTCGACAAATCTGATCTGACGCCGGCCGCGAAAGCCCAGCTCGATACGCTGATGGACAAGCTGCGCAATGCCGATGTGGTCAGCATCAAAGTTATCGGCCATACCGACAGCAAAGGTTCGGATGCCTATAACCAGGCACTGTCGGAGCGGCGTGCCAGCAGTGTCGCGGCGTATCTGCTGAGCCAGGGGCTGGAACCGGGCAAGCTGACCAGTGAAGGGCGTGGCGAGAGCGAGCCGGTCGCCGACAACGCGACGGACGAGGGACGGGCGAAAAACCGTCGGGTGGAGTTGCATATCAATCGCTAGGACTTGTCTGTAGTCCGCAGGCTAGAGCTGCCGGGCGACGATCATCGTCGAACCGGCAGCGATCCGACGACTGACAAAAGTTTTTTCATTTTTCCCTCTGGCTTATCCCCCGTCTAAGCCGTTACTGTGCGCCCAAAGAATAATTCCGACACGGGGGAGCGTATGAAGGTTTTCTGGGGGCTGGGGCGCTTGTTGACCCTGCTGTTCTGGTGCGTGGTGGTGGTCAATCTGCTGGTGCCTTTTGTGCATCCGCTGCACTTGCTGGTCAATCTGGCTGGCGCCTTGTTGCTGGCGCTGCATGTTCTGCAGTTGCTGTTCTGTCGCCTCAAGGGGCGTCCCAACCCGTGGCGTGACCGTCTGCGGATCCTGTTGTTCGGCGTATTTCACCTGCAAACCATCCCGGCCCCGGCCGCTCCGGAGGCTTCTTCCCATGCGTAAACTCTGCTTGCTCGCTGCATTGATCAGTCCCTTGGCCTGTGCCCAGGTGGTCAGCGTCGAACCCAATTCCCTGATGCGTTTGCCCAATACCGTCAGCACTTTGCAGCTCGAACGTCTGGACGTGGCCGATTACGGTACTTTGCTGATTCCTGCCAACGTGACCGAGCTGACCGTGGGCCAATTGCGTCTTGGCCATGAAGCGCGCATTGCGATCGTTCCGGCTGAACAGGCGCTGGAATTGAAGGTGGCCCGTGCCGAACTGAGCGAAGGCAGCCAGATCACCGCGCGCGGGGCGCCGGGGACGTATGAAAAAGCCGCCCGTGCGGGGCGTAATCTGAATCTGCAATTCAAGGCGTTGAACGCGCCGCAACTGTTGGTCGATGCCCGTGGCGGCACCGGTGCGCCGGGTTTTGTCGGCCTCGATGGCGGTAACGGCGAAGACCCGGGCTGCACCTATGGCGCGGCCGGGCACGGTTTCGATGGCAGTAACGGCAGCGATGGCCAACCGGGCGCACCGGGTGCGCTGGTGCGTCTTGAAGTGCCACGCGAGTTTCCGGCCGAGCTGATCAAGGTCAACGTGGCTGGCGGTGCCGGTGGCCCGGCGGGTGTTGGCGGCAAAGCAGGGAAGGGCGGCAAATCCAAGGGCTGCCTGGTGTATCGCGCCGATGGCGGCAAGAATGGCAAGGCCGGGGCTGATGGCCAGCCTGGGCCGGCGGGGGCGGCGGGTTCTGTGACTGTGCAACGTCTCTGAACGTTTTACCCTCACCCCAGCCCACTCCCCGAGGGAGAGGGCTGGGTGAGGTGACTCAGGCTATCCATCGACCTGAAAAACCGTGTCGATTATGGATTCAAAGCAGATATTTCAAGTCGGCGTAATTCTCCAATACCCCCCATTCAGTCCCCTCTCCCTCCGGGAGGAGAGGGCTGGGGTGAGGTGACTCAGACTATCCATCGACCTGAAAAACCGAGTCGATTATGGATTCAAAGCCAATCCTCAAGGTCGGTGTAACTCTTCAATATCCCCCATTCAGTCCCCTCTCCCTCCGGGAGAGGGTTAGGGTGAGGGGCTTTTGATTTTCAGATCATCGGTCTTGCCGCCGCAATCGCCACCAGCACCAACCCGACAATCAGATTGATCCCTACCACCCGGCGAATCCGCCCCAGGACCGCCGCACCCGCCGGCCAGTCCTTCGCGTCCACTGCTTTGCGAAGTTCCGGCAGCATCAAGCCCTGAATCCGGATGAACAGCGCGGTCATCACCACATACAAGCCCATCATCACCTGCACGTACTTCGGCGCGGTCTCGAACCCCACGTGCTGCAAATGCAACATGCCCACGCCGCTGATCGGCAGCAGGATCACCGCGACCCACACCCAGCGGAAAAAACCTTGAAACACTTCCACCCACAAGGTCAGGCGGGCTGGACCGTCGAGGGCCTTTACCGCCGCCGGGCGCAGCACCATCCAGGCGAAAAACATGCCGCCGACCCAGACCAGGGCGGACAGGACATGCAGCGGATAAACGAGGCTAAAAGGTGTCATTGGGGTACTCCGTTCTGCGCGGGATCGATTCGCGGGGTATGATAGCCGCCGAACCGAACCACTGAAAATTTATCCAGCGTTTTTGCGCCCGACACTCAATGATCAGCACTGAACTCAAAACCACGATCCAGGGCGCCTATTCGC
This sequence comes from Pseudomonas sp. HMWF006, assembly GCF_003061205.1. Lineage (NCBI taxonomy): Bacteria > Pseudomonadati > Pseudomonadota > Gammaproteobacteria > Pseudomonadales > Pseudomonadaceae > Pseudomonas > Pseudomonas sp. HMWF006. Next base: position 307 of record NZ_QAIU01000302.1, on the reverse strand, counting down.
GTTTTCTTGAAGCCAAGAGCCTCAAACCGCGTTACGGCCAGCGCCTGATGATCGCTGAAATCGCCAAAGTCCTCGGGGATATCGACACCGATGACGAAGGCCGGCGCAGTGGCGACCCCGCAATTGTCGCGGTGGAAGCCGGCACCGGTACCGGCAAGACCGTGGCCTACAGCCTTGCGGCGATCCCGACAGCGAAGCTGGCCGGCAAGCGTCTGGTGATCGCCACCGCGACCGTGGCCCTGCAAGAGCAGATCGTCTACAAGGACTTGCCCGACCTGATGCGCAATAGCGGGCTGAACTTCAGCTT